>NZ_JAJTNB010000002.1 GCF_021300655.1 Helicobacter kayseriensis | reverse complement strand
GTGCAGTTAGGAAAATAAAGACAATCCACTAAGAAACAACCCACTAAGTAGAAGCAATGCCTGCTTCTACTTAAAATCAAGAAGATTTCTTTCCCAATCAAAAACTGCATTAGGTTTAAGAATAAAAGAACAAAAAGCAAAAGAACAAAAGATTGGGATTAAAAGCAAAAAGCAAAAAGCAAAAAGCAAAAAGCAAAAAGCAAAGATACAAAACTAAAGAGCATAAGACTCAAAAGATCAGCAAAATAGGGAATGAAATAAAAGTGGGGAATTTAAAACACACATAAGAAAAACAAATGGAGCGGGGGGGGGGGTAAAAAAAAGGGTGGAGAAATACACCCAAAATTAAAACCACAAAAACATTAAAGCAAAACTACTTTTGAGAGATGATGTCAATGATCCTCAAAACCGCTCCACTTGCAAGACCCGCTAGGATCCCAGCTAGCACATCATCTCCAACAACGCCCCACCCTCCTTTGACCTTTTGATCAAAATAACCTACCAAAGAAGGCTTCCAAATATCAAAGATTCTAAAAAAAACAAAAGCGATCAAAACATTTATCCAAGAAAAAGGGACAAAAGAAAGCGCAAACCAAAGCCCAACAAGCTCATCAATTACAATCCTTTTATCATCATGTGGGCCATCATTTGCTTCATAAAGATCAATTTGCCTAATCGCAATCAGACCAATTAAAACTGCACACAAAAAAAGAGTATTGTTAGAAAGATACAAAATTGGTATTCCCATTATCAAAGCAACAACACTTCCTACTGTTCCAGAAGCTTTGGGAGATTCTCCACTTCCAAAGAGAGTCAGAAAACACCATCTCAATTTATTTGACATGATAAAGCCCCGAAAGCGATTCATAAAAATTTTCCTCTTTATCTTCTACAATCCCCTCATGGCTTACAAGATCAGAATAGAGTTTATTGAGCTTCTTTGCACGACCAGGGAAAAGATGAGTAAGAATCATCGAAGAAATTTCTTTCCTCATAAACACCTCAGGAGGCATCAAACCAAACTTAAGCATCTCAAAAAAATTCTTAGAATCATAAGAAATATGATGATGTTTCCCATGTGGGCAGATTTTTGTACTTTTGATCGTATTGCAAATCTTACAATACACATATTCACTCAAAAGATGAATATCAATATCCACACCTTGGATTTGATCCATCACCGTGCAAGTGCGATCTCCTTCAACAAAAGTGCTTAGATCAGAGCTCCCAAGACTTGCAATAAAATCTGTACATCCATAGTTTTTGCAAATCAAAGCATTGAGGATCATGCGATTTTGTCCAGCAAGTAGATAAGTATAATCTAGAGGTGCGATAATAATCTTTTGAGAAGGCAAAAAATGCTTAACAACATATTCCAGACTCTGCAAACGCAATGAAAAAGGCAAAAACCAATTATTATGATGAGGAACAAAGATCACCAAAAGATCATGCTTTAAAAGTGCCTCTTGCAAAATTTTCTCATGCACCTTATGAATTGGATTGGCATTCAACATCACACCACAAATTTTTTTTGCTCGAAGGTCTTGGATCTTTTGTGTGATTTTTGTTTTATTTTGAGCAATATTTCTATTTCCTTCAACAATAAAATTTCCACTTATTGCATACTTCCCAAAACGCTGACGGATTCTCAAATATTCAGGATGTCCCAAATCTCCACCTAAAATCTTCTTCACACGCTCATCTTGATCGACTTCAAACACATTTTCTACCCAAAAATTTCCTACTTTTTTATCTGCATAATATAAATCGATCTCATCTCCGTGCTTGGATTGCAAAATCACTTCTTGATTCTTCTTTCCATTGGGAGAAAAAAGCAAGGGCGAAGGGAATGAAACACCCTTATAGAGTCCACTTTTCATCACTTCTCTTCCGCTCTCTAAGTCCATTAGTGAAACAACCGGAGCAAGAATACCCTCTTGAAGCATCTCCAAAACTGCTAATGCTTCCTTATCAATGTAAATCTGTTTCTTTTCTTTTTTCAAGACCATACCTTTTTCTTTTTTCCCATAGATTCTTACGACTGATTCCCATTTTTTTAGCAAGCTCTACATCAGAATAGTGGTTTTCAAATTTTTGAATAATACATTTTTCATATTCCTTGATCGATAGGATATCTCCTTCAAAATCTCCAGCACTAGATCGACACACTAGATTGACAACTTGAGGGAAATCCACCTCATCAGAAGCGATGATTGAAGCGATGATATTTTTATCAGTCATTGCATTCAAAAATTCCTTTAACTCTCCTTTTTTAAGAGATTCTAGGTGTGTTACATAAAGCACAATATCTCTTTGCGCCATCTGCAAAACTTCACGCCAATCATAAAGTCTCAAAGTCGTAAATCGCAGTGTAAATCTTTTTTCTTTAGCCATTTTGATTGTATAAACATCAGCAATCTTTTGAGTATTGCAACAAATCACAAAAGGAGGATAAAACTGCACAGAAGAAGACAACTGTGTCTCACTCTCCAAAAAGGAAAAATACTCTTCATAAAAGATAATTTGTTGCTTCATCCTTTGGCAATCCAATTGATGCTCAATCTTTCTCAAAAGTTCATCAAGCATAAAAGGCTTCATAATATAGTCCTTAGCCCCAGCCCGAATGGGCTTTGTCACAGTATCCTCACTCACATAAGCAATCATCATAATAATGATCGCTTGAGGATTTTGTCGGATAAACATCTCACAAAGCGATCCCCCTGCATTGCTTGAGAGTAAAACAACCTCGCTTTTGGGTTTTTGCATCGCCTCATGAATTGTTGAAACAATCTGACATGGATATCCCAATGATTCTAATTTCGTGGCAATGCTCTGTGCAAGATAGATCTCATTTTCAATAATTAAAACATTCATAATTCACTCCATTGCCTAAATTGTAAGCTCGCCTGACTTAGCACACAGATTCCCTCTTCACGCCCCACAAACCCAAGTCGCTCAGCTGTCGTTGCTTTAATATTGATCTGATGTCTCCCAATCCCCAGCAACTCTGCAAGCTTCTCTTGCATCTGAATCTTATAGGGAGAAATTTTAGGAGCTTGAGCCAAAATCGTTAAATCTAGATGAACAATCTCATATCCCACATCTTGAAGAAATGCATTGATCTTTTGAAGCATCAGCTTAGAATCTGCATTGTGATATTTCTCATCTGTATCAGGAAACCATTCTCCAATATCCCCTGCTCCAATCGCTCCAAGCAGTGCATCAATCACAGCATGAATGCCTACATCTCCATCACTATGCGCCTTAAATCCCACGGGGCTTTCAATCTCTACTCCACACAAGACCATCTTTTTCCCTTCTTCAAACCCATGGATATCTATCCCACCCCCACAAAAAATCTGCTGACTTGGAGGGCTCAAAATACTCTTTGCAAAAAATAAATCATCAGGAGTTGTTAGCTTATGGAGCAAAGGGCTACCCTCAATATAAGCGACCTTCTCTCCAAAAGCACTCATTGCACTACTTTCATCGCTAAATTCTCCACTCATCAAAGCCAATTTCAAAGTCTCGACTTTAGAAATCTGAGGGGTTTGTATCATATACAAGCCCTCTCGCTTAGGATAGCTTCCATCGATACAGCATAGAGTATCTGCCACCTTTATTCTTGGAGCTACACAAGAAACCTCTTGATGATAAGCCTGATCCAACAAAGCCTCTATCACTTTTCCAACAGGATAAAAGCGCGCAACATCATGAATCAAAACATATGGCGTCTTTACTTTTTCTAAGGCTTTTAGGATAGATTGTGTGCGCGTCTCTCCACCCTCTACAATATGGGGAAAATATTTTTGTGCATAAGTCATTTCATCACCTGAAGCAGTCACCCAAATTTTTTCAAAGCCAAAACTTGAAAACACATCGACCAAATGCTTCCATAATGGGACAGATTTTATTCGCAACCATTGTTTTTTGGGAAAACCATTTTGAGAAAAACGAGTAGAATTACCTGCACTTAAGAGAATCAGAGTTGTTTCTTTTTTAAATTGTGCTATATAGTCCATCTTGTTATCCGAGTAAAAATTATCTATGGATTTTACAAAAAAAGATCAACCAATGCGATTGGATACACTAGCCTAGATTTAATTTATTTTATTTTAAGGAGAAAAAATGCAAAAAGAAAAAATCTTAGAAGCTCTCAAGACAGTCAAATATCCCAATTTTGATAAGGATATTGTGAGCTTTAATTTTGTCAAAAGCATCTTGCTTGAAGGTAATAGTCCAACAATTTTGATTGAAATCCCTTCAAGTTCTTCTGAGGTTTCACAACAAATTCATCAAGAAGCCCTTAAAGTATTGGAGCAAATTGGTTGCCAAAATATTCAAATCCAAATCAAAACTCCACAAATCCAAGAACAAAAACCTAGCAAAAAAAATATTGCTCCTCAGATTAAACACTTCGTCATGATTAGCTCGGGAAAGGGAGGAGTAGGAAAATCTACAACAAGCGTCAATCTCGCTATCGCGCTTGCTCAAAGTGGGAAAAAAGTCGGATTGCTTGATGCAGACATCTATGGTCCCAACATCCCAAGAATGCTAGGGCTCAACCTCAACAAGCCTCAAGTAGATGAAAATCTCAAAAAACTCCACCCTCTCAAAGCTTATGGAATCGAAATGATGAGCATGGGCGTGCTTTATGAGGAAGGACAGAGTCTTATTTGGAGAGGGCCAATGATTATGCGAGCCATTGAACAACTTTTGACAGATGTCTTATGGAGTGATTTGGATATTTTGGTGATTGATATGCCTCCTGGGACTGGAGATGCCCAACTCACACTTGCCCAAAGCGTTCCAGTCAGCGCAGGAATCACCGTCAGCACCCCTCAAAGTGTTAGTCTTGATGATAGTGCAAGAAGCCTAGATATGTTTAGAAAACTTCACATCCCTGTTGCTGGAATCATTGAAAATATGAGCGGATTTATTTGCCCAAATTGTGGAGAAGAATATGATATTTTTGGAAAAGGCACAACACAGACTCTTGCAGATGAGTTTGAAACAAAAGTGCTAGCCCAAATTCCCCTTGAACCCAAAGTAAGAGAGGGTGGAGATCAAGGCAAACCCATCACTTTCTTCGATCCTCAAAGCAAAAGCGCCAAAGAATATCTTCAAAGCGCACATAAATTACTTTTGTTCTTAGAAGAAATTGCTCAAAAAGGTGGAGTGGATAATACAGCAATTCAGCCCACCAAAGATCACTCTCACTTGCACTAAAAAAAAGGGGGGGGGGACTAAAATAGCTTTCTTTTGATCAGTCTAGCTAGCTTCAAAGGAAGCGTTGCCTTAGGTAGAGGGATCTCCCTCAAGGAGGTATCAATCTCACCTTCCCATCTTTTCAATTTCTGCAAAAATGTTTGTGGAACATATTGAGTTTTGAGCTTTTCGATTAGACTTTTTTCTGGATAGCGTGCATCTTTGGGTAAGTTCCATCCCTCCCACATTGCATTCCAAACATGGCACACATAGCTCTCTTTGAGCCTTTCTTCATCTATTTCTTGAATAAATTCTTTCGCATAAAACCAATCAATCTCACAAAAACAACTCGGTGGACAAACATAAGCAGAATATTCAGGATTTTTCAAAATCAAATGATGCAAAAATGATGGACCAATGATCCCCCAAGACACCCTATTGCTCCCATTCTTTTTGCCAAATAAAAAAGTTTGAATAAAGAGAGGCAAGGATTCAATAAAACAGTTAGCTAACACACCACGCAATGTAAATGGAGAGAATCGTGGAAGAATGATTTGCCACTTTGAATGAGCCTGAATCATCTTTTGTGCTTCTTTGAGAATCTGTGCAAAAAAATCAGATTTTGGAGGAGCTTTTAGCATACAAGTTGTCGCTCCCCATCCCCCACCCTCATTTCTTTGAGATGCAAAAGCAAAGGGAGCTTGAAGATCAAGAGGTTTTAGACAAATCGTATCCATATCTACCCACCATCCTCCCTTCTCATAAAGAAGCTTAAAGCGAAAATAATCACTAAAAGCAGCGATCCCCACACTGCCGCGATCGTCGAAGAAGATCTTATCTTCATCTACAATTTCTCTTGCATCTTTTAAACAAAATAAATGCGCATTGGGACAATCAGTAATCACCTTTTGCAAAAAGAGCATCGAAGCATCATCTAAAGAATAAGTATAGAGGTGAAATGTATGATGATTGGCTATATAAGAAGCCACGCAGGCAATCTCAATAACGCTGATGAAATTTTTATCCTTATTCTTGCTATACCAAAAACTCTGCACGATTTGATTTCCCACGATCCCTCCTTATCGATTTAGTCTAATCAAAGCATAGCCCGCAATCATACTCATCAACCCCATTGGAATCAAAATCCCAAATTCTGGGTAGATAATACCTCCTATGCTTAGTTTTGAAACAGAAAAGAAAATTCCCCATAATATAAGCGCCATAATCACAAAACCAAAACTCATCAAAGGAATATTGGCATAACGTGCAAGAGGAGGAATAAAATCAGCAATAATAATCAAAGTCAGTGGCACAAAAAATGGAATCACAATAAAGCTATATAAAATTGCTCTAACCTTTTCAAAATCAAGTTTTTGCGAAATCAGAATCTTGGCAGAAACAATGGCATCGACAATAGAAACAGTGGGTTTATCTTTTGAAAAAGTATCCAAAACCTTTGGGCGAAAATTTTTTAGAATTTTAAGTTTTTCTATTTGAGTGATTTGGAGCACTTCTTGGTTTTTTTTAAACTCTTCTCCAATCTCTACTTTATTAGCATGATCCAAAATCCAATATTCTCCATCAAAAAAAGCAGTCTTTGCATCAATCAAGGACACTAATCTTTCTCCATCCAATTCAAACACCTTCACAGATTCGGCACGATTGAGAAGAGGATAAACCTTTTGAAAATAAATATAGTTTTCATTATATTTGACAAATATATTTTCTTGGGCATTCTGCAAAGCATTCTTATCCATAATCGCTTCAGCTTTTTCTTGCGCATAAACAAAAGGCGTCGCATTAAGACCAATATATCCTATCGTCAAAACCAAACTGATCCATAAAATGGGTGCAATCACTAGGCGTTTTGAATATCCTAAAGCAAGCATTGCAGAAAATTGAGCTGATTTTAAAAAAGTAATATAAAAAATAATCCCGCCCAAAACAAGTGACAAAGGAAGAGTGTAGTTCAGCGCATACATCGCATCATAAACAAAAAATAAAATCACTAAGTTTGCAGAATCTGGAAAACTATCTGCATACTTCATCGAATCTGCTCCGACGAAAAAAAACTCCAAAGCGATTAAAATCATCAATACATATTTGCAATAATTTTTTCCTATAAAAAAGAATGCTCTCACTCTTTACCCTTAAGTGTATAGATGGCTTGCATTTGATGCAAATCGCCTTTTTGAACAAAAAAAGAAATTGCCTTAATGCAATGCTCAATAAGCTCTGAAGGATCTTCTTGAAAATCAGACAAAACATAATGGGCCACATCCTCCTTTTTGGGTGGTCGTCCGATTCCAAATCTAGCACGCACATATTCATTGCCACAGGATGCATCGATTGATTTTAGCCCATTGTGCCCACCATGCCCTCCCCCCCTTTTAAAGCGCAATGCACCAAAAGCTATTTCCAATTCATCATGAATCACCAAAAGATCACTTGGTTTATAATAATCCCTCACCAGATGCACAGCATTCCCTGATGCATTCATATAAGTCAAAGGTTTGCACAAAATACAATGAGAAGATACAGCAAGCAATGATTTAAGATTTTTTGATTCTTTAAAATTTATTCCAAGCTCAGAAGCTAGAGCATCTAAAACCATAAATCCAATATTGTGGCGATTTTTAAGATATTGCGGATCAGGATTCCCTAACCCGACAATGAGAAGTTTTTGCATTATTTTGCTTTGATAACCCCTGCAACAGCAACAGAATCTTTTTCAATAATTTTTACCCCATCATGTTGAGGAAGATCTCTTACCAAAATCGCATCTCCCACATCAAGATCTGTCACATCTAAGTCATAGCGGTGAGGAAGATTCTCAGGAGCAGATTGGACTGCGATTCTTTTTTTAGAAATCATTAAAACACCCTTATTTTTCAATCCTTTGGCATTTCCATGAGTTTTGACTGGAATCTTATACTTTGATACAACACCCTTTTGTGCCATCATCAAATCCACATGCAAGATATCATTGGTTACTGGATCTTTTTGATATTCTTGAATTACCACATCAAGCTCTTTTCCAGCAACTTTAACAGGGAAAATAAGAGTTGTCTTTGATTTCACTGCACGAATAAAATCATTTCTTTTAAACGCACAATGAATATTTTCTTGCCCCTTTCCATAGATATTGGCAATTAGATAACCATCATTCTTCAATGCTTTTGCATTAGACTTTGAAATACTCTCTCTAATTTGTCCTTCTAACATTTATCAATCCTTTTTAGTTTAGATTTACAAAAAGTGATAATTATACGCAAAAATCGATAATAGGAAAATATAAAAAGATAGTATGATTTTTATTTAGAAACAAAATGAGAAACTTCATAAATGATAAGGAAAACAAATGCCCTACAGATTTATTCCCTACCTCATTACCGCTCTTTTCTTATGTGGTTGCAACAAAATTGACCCATATGAGGGATTTAAAGCATATTATTTTGGCGAATACCAAAAGGCATTTGAAATCTACTCACAAGCCTGCGAGGCTGGAGATGCTTTTATGTGCCACAGCATTGGAGGAATGTTTGAAAATGGTTTAGCCGTCAAACAAGACTACAGAAAAGCATACAAGTATTATTTACAAGCATGTCAAAATGGCATTATGCAAGCATGTACAGCTGTTGCAAAACTCTACAAAGAAGGAAAGGGTATTAGACACGATCCTCAAAAAACTCTAGAATATTACCTCATGGCATGCAATCAAGGCTTGGCTCTAGGATGCTACTCCGCTGGGGTAATGTATTACAACAATCAAACCAAGCAAGAAGATAAAAAACTAACAAAAGAGCTATTTGGAAAAGCTTGCGATTTAGGAGATGACAAAGGTTGTGCAGTTTATAAAAAACTTAATGAAGCGGGATACTAATCAACTATTCCTTAGCTTCAATACTCCACACAAACTCATTGATTATTTCTTCAAAACTACGATCCCAAGAACAAGTTATGCAGAATTCTTTCTTTGGAGATATAGATATTTTCAACTCTCCTTGTTGGCCAATTACAAGTTGCTTAATCCCCCTAAATAACTCTCTCACTTCTTTTGTTGTGCCAAATTGCCTTGCACTCAATCCAGTCATCAAGGCAACCAATGCCTTATAATCTGAGAAAGACAGCTTCCCATATTGCTCTTTTGCAACTTCATATAACGCTCGACTTAAATCCATTGATTTGAGTTCAAGCTTCATGTGATCCAAATAAATTGGATCATCCAATGTTTCTCCAACCTTGATGTAATTCAAGATTCCAAAATCTTGTAGTTTTTTGGATATTAGGTGCGAATCTATTTCAACCACATAAGAAAGATTTTTTGATTGAAGTGCTAAATTTGTTTTTCCCAAAATAGTATTTGAAGAATCCAGAATGAGCTTAGATGAGAAATTCAACTCTTTTGGCATTAAAACCTCAAAATAACCCCTCAAATCTCCGCTACGCACATAATCCAAAGCAGAAGAAGAATAAAGGGTGATACTTTTAAAATCAAAATCCTTCAGCCCAACGATATTATTGGTTGCCTTTAATATCTCCTCACCCTTTTCTAACAAAACAATCTCACTGCTTTTGCATTCAATACTAAGAAATCCACCACAAATAAATGGGGAGAATTCTAGCTTGGCATGATGCTCCCTAAGCTTATTATTGTAGTCTTGCAGGGTTTCATTTAAAGCATCCTGCATTTGAACTTTTATTTTTTCTGCACGATAAAATACAACTCCCCCTAAGGTCAATATTGCACATAAACCCAACAGCAACAAAGCAATAAAAATTTTCTTCACTTATATCTCCATTTTGCTCCGTAAAACAAATCGCGACTCACTCTACACAACAAAACTCCACCCCCTCTTTTTCTTTATTGAGCTTTGTAATAAGGACTTTGCGCTGTTTTGCCACTTGATGCTTGATTGATTTTTTGATAATCAAAGGGAACAATCTTTTGATCAAGCTCTAGGAGCTCCTTTGGTGTATTGTCTTGCAAAGGCTTTTCATAATATCGTTTTCCATTTATTTTAACAGGATTTGGGGCAATCTTACGAAGATCCTCGAAACCTAAATTGCTAGGAGCAATTTTAATTCCATATTTTGCGCCAATACTTACAACCAACTCTTGTCCTTGTTTGGCATATTTCACACCCTGAAGAGAAATTCTAGCTGCTTCTCTTGGATTGTGGAATCCTGAAGAATTCTCAGCATTCATAAAATCTGCCCTAATCTGACTTTTTCGATGCATTTCTAAAGCTGGCTTAATAGCATCACTAATTGCCTGATCTCTTTTTTGCTGATCTTTGATCTTTGCAAACTCTGGGAGCTTAGCCATTTCTTCTCTCAAAAGCGTAATATCTTTAATCAAGCTTGCCACAGCATATTCTGCGCTTCTAATATCATAAGCACTTGCTGTTTGAATCTCAAAGACCTGTCTTTTAAGATAATCCTCACTTTGTGTGTGACATGTTTTACACGAAGCACCCACATCAAGCAATGGAGAAGCAATGAAGTGGTTAGTTACTTTTTTTGCACCCTCTCGTTTGTATGGCATATGACAATCAGCACATGCCACACCATTTGCTGCATGCACACTTCCAGAATAAAGCTCTGCCTCAGGATGCTGAATCTTAATCACAGGCGTCTTTGTTGTTGCATGAATAAAATCTTGTGGGAAACTCTCCCTTACACTCTCATAATAATCATCAAACATTTCAATTCTAAAAGGCTCGCCTTTTTTCCACATTGCCCAAGGATAAAGCAACTCGATTCCATCTACTTCTTGATCAACTAACCTATTGCCATCTTTTAGATCTGGAATTTCTTGATAATTGGTTTCAGCCTTAATTGTGACTTTTTTACCCGTAGGTTGATTGTAATATTCAACGTGGCATTGCATACACACAAGACTTCTCATCTCTTGGCGACTTGCTTTCACCCCATGCTTTTCATCTCTTTCAAATCCACGAGAAACAAGAGAATTAATCGCTGCTGGACGCGTTACTCTCAAACTCATATCATCTGGACTATGACAATCCGCACAAGTGCTTCCCATCTTTTTTCCATGGACAGTGTCTGGTCCATCCATAGTTTTGATGATTGTCCAATATTTCATCGTATTAAACTCAACCCAACCAAGCTTTTTGACTAAGTTTTGAAGATTTCCCGTATGGCAATTCATACAGGCCCCTGGCTGACCGCTAAACTTAGTCAATCCATGAGAATTAAGAAATTCTTTGTTATTTCTCAAAGTCTCCATCTGATCAATCTGACTGTAATAATGGCTTCTATTTTGATTGTAATCAAATTTGAAAGCATAGCCATCCCAAAACATTGTCAATTGCGGATATCGATTAAGCTTACTATAAGGATAACTTCCAGCAAAATTTGTCGCTGTATATGTTGAGTCTTTCATCTGCATATACATATCCAAATGCTCTGGAAAATTCTTTCCCCACTCTGCAAAATCGGGATTTTCATCGCTCATTTGGACCAAATTGGTTGAGACACTAAAACTTTGTGCTTTTTTTGCACTAATATCAGAGTTCAACCAAAATAATCCAATTGCAATACATGCTGAAACCAAAATCAAAAGAAACATCTTTGATTTACCCATTTTCTCTCCTTAAAAATCTCTTTTATGTCCCACATCTTTATGACAAGAAACACAGCTTAATGCATCCTTGTTGGAATGTTGTGGAGTTGTTGTTGCGTTAATTGCATTTTCTGCAAAACCAGAATGACAATCAATACAAGTTTGCTGAATGATCTTTTTGCTTTTTGGAGTTGCGCTTAAATTTTCTGGCAAACTCTCAAGCTTGAAGGTAAAGGCATAAGCATGACTTAGACCACTTTGCGCCTTAGCAATCCATTTTGGAAGAAACTCATGCGGAAGATGACATTCTGCACAGGTTGCCCTAGGTTTTCCTCCAATCTCTTTGCTATGAGGCCCGCTCATATAATCTGCATACACTTCATTCATAATATGACAGTTATTGCACGCTTTTGAATCATTACTAAGATATGAGAATCCATTTGCATTATAAAAAGTATAGATCCCTCCAGATACAACAAAAACGGCAAAAAAGATAAAAATCAAATAAAGTGTTGAGAGAGACTTTTTATCTGACATTAAGCCTCCTAATTCCTTTGTATTATCGCTCCTTATTGGGAGCGACTCTAGATTATAGCCCTCATTGCCTTAAAAAGAGGAGAAAACAGAAAAATTTAAATCAAAAACAAACAAAGTGTGAATTTTTGACACTTTTTATCTTCTTCCACTACTCAAACGACCTGTATTTTTTCTACGACTTGGACGGAAATAGCTATATTGAGATTTGGACTGCTCAAGACCTCTTTTGTCTCTTTGCTCTTCTTTTTTGAGTCGATTAATCTCTTGCTGAGAAGGTCCAATCTTCTGTCCAGCTTGATTTTGCAAAACAAAAGAAATCAACTTCAGCACCCCATTTGTTTCATCGCTCTTATCCATTAAATCTGTATAGATTCCCATTGCATCATCAACAATTCTTGTCTGCAAAATCTTTTGGACAATTTGATTGTGGCTTTCTTCATATGAGGGAATTTCTTCAATCTCTAAAGAATACTTCACCTCTTCTTGAATCTTTTTAATTTCTTTAAATTCCAAAGGCGTAATTAGAGTGATTGCCACTCCCTTTTTCCCTGCTCTTCCTGTTCGTCCAATACGATGAACATAGCTTTCAGGGTTAAGAGGAATATGATAGTTAAATACATGACTCACATCACTAATATCCAATCCCCTAGCAGCTACGTCTGTCGCAACCAAAACAGAAATTTTCCCACTCTTAAATGCGCGCACCGAATCCATTCTAGCCCTTTGATCCATATCACCATGCAAAGCCCCAGTCTTATAACGCGCCTGAGATAAGCGATGGCTTAAGGCATCAGCCTCTCTTTTTGTGCTAGTAAAAACGATACTCTTCACAGGACACAGCATATCTAGCAAACGAATAATAGCCTCATCGCGATGCCCTTCATTGACCACATAACATTTTTGAGTAATATCCTCATTTGTAATATTGCTTGAAGCGATTTTAATTTGCTTGGGAAAACGCAAAATTTTTTGCGCTAAACGCTTGATTTGGTGAGGCATTGTTGCAGAAAACAAAAGCGTTTGACGTGCTTCTGGAAGATATGAAAAAATCTCCTCCACATCATCTAAAAACCCCATATCAAGCATCTCATCACTCTCATCAAGCACTACAATTTTGGGAGAAAAATTGGAGATTCTCTCATTTTTAAGATGATCAAGCAATCGTCCTGGCGTCGCTACAAGAACTTGAGGCTTGCTTTCTAAAAGCTCGCATTGTCTGCGAATAGACTGCCCACCATAAACACACATTGTTCGAATTTTTAAAAATTTTCCCAACTTAAATATTTCATCACTAATTTGCATTGCAAGTTCACGGGTTGGGGTAATTACAAGAGCCTCAACACTCCCATTTTTCTCAAGACTATGCAAAATAGGGATAGCAAAAGCAGCAGTCTTTCCTGTCCCAGTTTGAGCCTGAGCAGTCAAATCATGACCCTCCAAGATGATAGGGATGGCCTGAGCCTGAATCGGGCTTGGCGTGACAAATCCCATCTCTTTAATTCCTTTTATTACAGATTGTTTTAGTCCAAAAGAATTAAAATCATTACTGTTCATAATACATTCCTAAATAAGCGTTTTTATTGTTGTTAACATCCCCAACATTATGAAAATCTAGTTTTGGAGTGTTTTGTGTTTTGAAGAAAACCCCTGCATTATAACAAATCGCACTATCTGAAGAATAATTTTTTTAAGTATAATGCCCTATAGAACGCGATTTGTTTGATTTTTTACTCAATCAAACCTTCACAATCTATTTTTAACTTAATCATATTTAAAGGCTCACCTTGGAAGAAAAATGGCTCGCTGATATTTTTATAAATACTCCATTCTTGGCAAGCTTTCTTGCCGGAATCTTGACTTTTTTAAGTCCTTGTATCCTCCCCTTGCTTCCTGCATACTTTTCTTATATTTCTGGTCTTTCTATTGCCGAACTCAAAGAAAACCCCTCTTCTCATATTCCAAAAATCTTCTTTAAATGCTTGTTTTTTGTTTGTGGATTTTTTTTCATTTTTATTCTGCTTGGCTTATTTTTTAATAGCTTTTTGGGACAATTTTTTAGCCTACCTTTGATTCGATATATCGCTGGAGGAATCATTATCCTATTTGGCCTCCACTTTATAGGGATTCTTAAAATCAAACTACTGTATCAAACCAAGCGCTTTGATTTTAAAGGAAATTCCTTTTTGTCCCCATTTTTGCTTGGCATTAGCTTTTCTTTAGGATGGAGCCCATGTGTTGGCCCAATTCTTACAAGCATTCTTGCGCTTTCTATGACAGACAAACACTTTTCTCTTTGGCTCATGCTAACTTTTTGTCTAGGATTGTCAATTCCCTTTTTACTTTCTTCTATTTTCATTGGAAGTAGTTTAAGATTCTTTAAATCTTTTTCACAACATATGAAAAAAATTGAAATTCTCTCTGGAATTTTGCTTATCATTATTGGCTTGGTCATTGCCTTTGACCTCATGAGTCAAATCTCAAATTGGCTTGCCCAAACTCTATAATTGTTCTTAGAAGGAATGAGATGAATTCTCTAGTCATTAAAAACGCTTTACTCTGTGATCATCGCCAAACAATAAAATCCGATCTTAGAATTGATCGTGGGAAAATTATAGACATTTCTCCCTCCTTAAAAGATGAGCATATTTTAGATGCTTCAAATCTTATCGTCATGCCCGCTTGCATTGATCTTAATATCCAAATCAAGAATCATTCTCATTCCAACCTTCTCTCCATCCAAGACAAGGCACAAAGAGGAGGCGTTGGGACAATTGTCTTAGATTCTCTTCCAGATCAAGTCGAAACCCTCAAATTCTTCAACACTCAAAGCCACATTACCTTTATCTCAAGTGCAATACCTTTTACACTTGAGACGATTCAAAACTTAAGCACAATGCATCACGATGGCGCTTCCTCTATCTCCATTCAATCTTCCACGCCCAATGATGCACTTAAATGCATCTATGAATATGCTCAATTTCTCAATCTCTCATGTCTTTGCAATCTCAATCATTCCTTTGGGGGAGTGAGTGCGCAAAGTCCAATGAGTTTTAAAATGGGATTGTCACAAATTCCTCCATTTGTAGAAGAATTGGAGTTTTCAAAATTCTTCTGTCTTGCCAACCACTTCCGTGTTCCTACACTCATTCGTGCTTTAAGTGAAAAAAATCTCTTTCTTCAAACAAAAACAACACCATGGATTCAAAGCGAAATAAGTATTCATCATCTATTGCTTAATGAAGAAAAAATCGCACATTATGACCCATGGGCAAAACTCACCCCACCGCTTATGACAAAAGAGATTCAAGATTTTTTTCATCAAGAGCTTATTCATATCAATATGCTCACTTCACTCCATCGAGAATTCTCAACAAGCTCCAAAGAACAAACTTTTGAAGATGCATCATCTGGAGCAGATTGTTTGGAATTTTATTTTTCCCTCCTTTTTACTGAATTGGTCAAAACCAATCTTTTGAGCCTCCAAGAACTTAGTGCAAAAACATCATACAATCAAGCACAATTCCTGCATTTAAACCAAGGAGAGATTTCTATAGGCCATGATGCAAACTTAATAATCTTTGACCCCCAAGAGTCTTTTGAAATATCTCACCCCCTTTATGGTAAAAAAACTCTTTTTGGCAAAATCAAAGCGATTTTATCTCCCAAAACCGGATTGCATAAGGTCAATTAAATGATTGAGGTTGGTGCATTTTTTTCTCATCTTTGGCAATCTTACTCAAACTTTATCCTTGCGTGCATCAAGAGTCTTGTGATTCTATCCTTTGGGCTTTATCTCTCTTTCTTTCTCAGAAAAAAAATCAGACAAGAGCTCTCAAAAAGAGATGAAATTCTTGGAAATTTTTTAGCTCAAGTAGGCTTTGTTTGTCTCCTTATTTTGACAGCCATTACAACACTTGGCACTTTGGGAATCCAAACCAACTCCCTTGTTGCTATTCTTGGGACAACAGGATTGGCAATAGCACTAGGACTAAAAGATTCTCTTTCAAATCTTGCAAGTGGCCTAATGCTTGTTATTCTTAGACCTTTTAAAAAAGATGATTACATACAGATTGGAACCACTAAGGGAAAAGTCAAAGTGATCAATCTTTTTCATACAATTTTGACAATTGACAATCAAACACAATCCATTATCCCCAATACCAACATCACCAAAGCAAGTATCATTAATCATGCTCAGCACTCTTTCATCAAACTCTCTTGGACTTTCACATTTCGATCAAAACAACCCATTCAAGATCTTCATCCGCTCATCCAAAAAGTCCTAGATTCCACTCAAGGAATCGCTCAAGAACCCAAGCCTATTTTTCGCCTCATCTCTATACAAAATCAAATTCTAACTTATGCGTTAGAATTTTGGGTTCCATCTTCTTATAGCCACAATGCCATTATTCAAGAATTATTGCAAAAACTAGAATCTCATTTTTCCATTATCGAATTCTCTCTAAAGGATTAAGATATGCTAAAAATCATTGGAGCTAGTTGCGTTTTTAAATGCGATCAAGATTTTTCGATATTGCAAGATGGAGGAGTTCTTTTTGAATGTGATCCCCACTCATCATCCAACCAAATCCTTAAGATTCAAGATTTTGCAACACTAACACAAGAGTACCCCCATCTTCAAGCAACTTTTTATTCTGACTGTGTTCTTCTGCCCGCTTTTAGCAATGCTCATATTCATTTTGAATTTAGCAACAATCAAAGCCATCTTCTCTATGGTGATTTTCCCACATGGCTTAGCAGTGTCATTGCCCACAGAGAAGAGTTGTTTGAAAATCTCACTCAAGGTATTCAACGAGAAATCAACCTCCAACTTGCAAGCGGGATCTCAAGCGTTGGGGCAATCAGTAGCTATGGATATGACATTGATCCTCTTGCTCAATCCCCACTTAGAGTCACACTATTTAATGAAGCAATCGGAAGCAATCCTCAAGCACTTGATTTTTTATACCAGAATCTTTTGGAAAGATTTGAAAAATGCAAAATACTCAAAAACCACAAATTCTCACCTGCTTTAGCTATCCACTCCCCATACTCTACGCACTATGTTCTCTCTAAAAAAGTAGCTCTGCTTGCACAAAGCGAATCGGTCAAACTTAGTTGTCATTTTCTAGAATCTAAAGAGGAAAAACAATGGCTATATGAAAAAAATGGCTGGTTTCAAGAGTTTTTTTCTCATTTCTTTAAAGTCGCCAATGCCAAGCCAACAATGAATGCCCATGAATTCTTAGATCTTCTGAGTAACCTTTCTCCTCTTTTTGTACATTGCCTTTTTGCAGATGATGCGATTTTTGATAAAATTTCACAGATTAATGGGTCTGTGATATGCGCTCCGCGCTCCAATCGTCTCCTTAATGGATGCTATCTTGATCTTGATCGCCTGACTCATGTCAAGCTTGCTCCCATTTTTAGCACAGATGGATTGAGCTCAAATTATTCTTTGAATCTCATTGAAGAAATACGGAGTGCTTTTTTTGGGTATGCACATCTTGATGCTGAAAAACTTGCAAAAAATCTGCTTTTGGGAATCACGCGTTTTCCAGCTATTGCCTTAGGCAACAACAATGGAGAACTCAAAGAAGGAAAAGATGCAGATTTGGCTATTTTTCCATGTTGTGGGATCCAAACCTCCCAACAAAAACCCTTGCACTTCGTTTTATACGCACAAACCCAAGTCAAAGATCTCTACATTAATGGAATAGGAGAATATACGTGGAAACAATAAAGAATATCCTTAGATATCTAATCATGCCTTTAGACTTTTTGATGAAGTATTTCAAGCTTCTTGTTTTGCTTGTGATTATTATTCTCCTTTGGGGAAATAGTGAAAAAAATCAAGACTCACAAGCCAATTTGGCCAAACTTTATCTCAGAGGCCCTATCTTACAAAGCGATGATTTTCGAGAACAAGTCCAAAGAATCAAAGCACACCCAAATATTAAAGGGGTGTTGCTTGTGGTTGATTCTCCTGGTGGAGGGATTGGAGCAAGTATTGAGATTGCCAATCTCATTAAAGAGCTTAGAGACACAATGCCTATCGTCGCTCATGTTGAGGGAGCGATGGCAAGTGGTGGCTATTATGCAGGAATGTATAGTGATAAAATCATTGCCAACCGTGGTGCAGTCATTGGATCAATTGGTGTTGTGCTAGAAGGCTTCAATATCAAACCCCTCTTAGATAAGATCGGAATCTATCCGCAAAATCTTCAAGAAGGAGAATACAAAAGGATAGGAACCCCCTTTAGAAGCTGGAGCGATGAAGAAAAAAAGTTCTTGCAAAACTTTATTCATGAACAATACTTAATGTTTGTCGATGATGTCATCCAAGCAAGAGCTCTAAATAATCCTAATCCAAATATATTCGCTAATGGAAAAATTTTCAGTGCAAAAACAGCACTCAAACTAGGACTCATTGATACTATTGGCTCCCAAAATCAAGCCATAAAAGAATTGAGTGAAATCGCTCAAATCCAAGACCCCATTTGGCTTGAAAAATCCAAGACTCAAGAATGGATTGATCGACTTAGCAATGCCTCTCTTGCAGTATTTTCCAACTTTTTTCAAGGCTCAATCCAATGAAACATATCCTTACAATCAGCTCTCCAGATGCACAAGGCATCATTGCCAAAGTTGCAACAATTTTAAGCGCACATCATCTCAACATCGAAAAAAATGATGAACATGTTGATTTGCAAAAGCATCATTTTTTTATGCGCACTGAGTTTAGCGGAGAATGTCAGATCCAAGATCTCTTAAGAGAAATCAAAGATTCCCTTTCTCCTCAATCTCAAGTGCACATCAAAAAAGAAGAAAAAAAATCCATCATTATCCTTTGTACAAAAGAAAACCATTGTTTGGGGGATTTGCTTTTGCGATATGAGAGTGGGGAGCTCAACGCACACATCCAAGCAATCATTTCCAACCATACAATTTTGCAATCTTTGAGCGAAAAATTTGAGATCCCATTTTTTCATGTTGATTCTCAACATCTCTCGCGAGAAGAACATGAAGCAGAGATTCTCAAAATTACACAGAATTTTTCTCCAGACCTTCTTGTGCTTGCAAAATACATGCGTATCCTTACGCCAAATTTTGTCTCTCATTTTCCAAATCAAATTATCAATATCCACCATTCATTTCTTCCAGCTTTTATCGGAGCAAATCCCTATAAGCAGGCTTATGAACGGGGAGTGAAGATCATTGGTGCAACAGCGCATTTTGTCAATGACCATTTAGATGAAGGACCCA
This sequence comes from Helicobacter kayseriensis, assembly GCF_021300655.1. Lineage (NCBI taxonomy): Bacteria > Pseudomonadati > Campylobacterota > Epsilonproteobacteria > Campylobacterales > Helicobacteraceae > Helicobacter > Helicobacter kayseriensis. The sequence goes on along the minus strand of NZ_JAJTNB010000002.1, from coordinate 220,228 downwards.
TTATTGTGCAAGATATTATCCATATTGACCATTCTTATAGCTGGCAAGATATGCAAAGGGCAGGAAGAGATGTAGAAAAAGTTGTTTTAGCAAGAGGTCTCAATCTTGTTTTGCAAGATCGTGTATTTGTTTTTGAAAACAAAACGATCATTTTTTAATTTCACACTAATTTTATTTTCACACTCTATACTCCCACACAACTTTGATCTAAGAAAGAAATTTCTTAGTGATAAGACATCTTTCAAAGGAGCAATCATGAAAAAAATATTGATACTATTCACTTTAGTAGGATTAAACTTCGTTTTAGCAGATATTAAAGGTATTATTCAATCCATCGATTCTGATAAAAAAACAATCACCATCAATGGAACAGTCATAGGAGTCATGCCCTATACAAAAATTGAACAAGATTCTTGTGGAATGGGATGGGATACTCCAAAAAAGTTTGTTGATCTAAAACAAGGCGATTTTGTTGATATCGACCTAATCTACAATAACAATATGCCAATTGCTGAAGAAATTGAAATCAAGTGCATGAAAAATCGCGCTTATTGATCTTGCAAAAAAAAAGGGGGGGGGGTTAATGATGCCCTCCTCCACAGCATCCTCCACCACCACAACATCCCCCGCCATGCTCCTCGTGATCATCATGATGCCCTCCTCCACAGCATCCTCCACCACCCATTACCATCAAATCTTCCTCTGTAGCATCACGAACATCAACAACAGTGACATCAAACACAAGGGTTTTGCCAGCCAAAGGATGGTTATAATCAATCATGACCATTTGATCATTGAAACTTTTAACGATAACCTGCACACTTCTTCCATCTTCTCCATGTCCAAAAAGCGTCATTCCCTCTCTCAAATCAATTCCCTCAAATTGATCTCTTGGGACTTCTTGCAAAAAATCAACTCTATACTCACCATAGGCCTCATCAGGCAAAACAACAACTTCTTTCTTCTCTCCTTTTTGTGTATCAATCAAAGCTCTTTCAAGACCAGGAATGATCTGAGAAGCCCCAAGGATAAAATCCAAAGTTTCACCTTCTTGATTTTGATCAAGCACTTCTTCTTTTCCTTGTTCTTTAACACAATAATGTAAAGACATAACTTTTTTATTTTCCATTTTTATTTTCTCCTTTTAATTTGTTTTGAATCTTCTTAGCTTCAAGAGCCTCTTTGGATTTTGGATACAAAGCAATAAGCGTCTCACTAAACTTTAGGGCATTCTTTTGATCTTTAATTGCCTCAAATGACTTAATAGTATTAAGCATCAAAATAGGCATATAACTCGCCTTATCATCTAGAGTCGCACTTTCTCTATAATAAAAAATCGCATCCTCATAACGCTTCTGACGATATGCAATTTGCCCCAAAAAATAATTTGCTTCAGCCTTTTGATAATTTTGAGCTACAAGCCAAGAAAAGCGATCTCGAGCTTCATTGAATTTTTTATCCCAAAACAAGCGTTTGGCTTCCTTAAAAACATCTGATTTTTTTTCATAACTCTTGAAGCTATTCTTTTTTTGCTCTTCTTTTTTGTCACTCAAAATTTTTTCAAGCTCAACTCCTAGCTTTTGTATATTGTCTTGATTGGCAAGCATAACATCGGCTTGTTTTTTAAGCTCATCTTTCACATTTTTAAACTCATTTAGAACAAGAGTATTGAGATTTGTGCTCACATCAGTGATTTCACGAATCTTTTTTTCAAACTCTCCAATTTTTAGCAAGAATTCATCTTGCTTATTTTTAATGATTTTTTGCCCTTCACTCATTTGAGCAAAACTCTCTTTTAGAAGTTCAATTTGAGTTTTTAATTCCTCTGCAGTGATAGTTTGGTTTTCAAGCCCTAGGAGAAGATTCTGAATCTTTTGATTTTGTCCATCATATAAACTCTGAAGTCCATGTTGAACTTGTTCTAATGTCTCAACCCTCCCTTGCAAATCAAGGAGAATTGAAGATAAATTTATACTGCTATCTTTCAGACTTTTGATATCTTTTTTTGTCGCTCCACTTTGACTTTCAAACGCAGAAGGCTCAGCGGCAATTAAAAAAGAAAAAAATGCACAAAAAAAACTTAATTTAATGTGTCTCTTTAAGAACAAAATCAACTCTCCTATTTTCTTGTCGGCATTCAGGACTATTGTTTGTTACACATACAGGCTTTGTTTCTCCAAAACTAACAACTTCAATGCGATCTTGTTTGATCCCTCTTACAATTAAGGCTTCCTTAACAGCCAAAGCACGCTTATTCCCCAATGCAAGATTATACTCATCGCTTCCATAAGCATCAGTATTGCCCTCCAAAACAATAGTTACATTTGGATTTTCTTTTAAGAGTTCTGCATTTTGATTGATTTTAGAAAACATTTCTTTGGAAATCGAAAACGAATCAAAAGCAAAATAAATGACCTGAAACTGATTGGCTTGCAAAGAAGGCTTTGGAGGCTCATATTCTTCAATCACCTCCTCAAAATTATCACCTCCTTCTTGTGGCTGTTGTGGCTGAATCAATTCAGAATTCCCTCCCTGTGCAATATCTGCCTTTTTATCTCCACACGCACTCAGTAATAGCCCCAAACACACCAAACACACAATATAAAACTTTTTCATCTCTCCCTCCTCACTACCAGTCAAATGATTGTATCTTCACGCCCCTAATTGGAAACAAGAATGTTTTATTATATCTCAATCTCACTAGCCCTAAAGAGCTTTGATTATTTGCATTTTTTAAAAACATAACATTCTCGCCATCACGCGAAAACCTAGGCATTTGATTTGCACCATTAAGCGTTAAACGTCTAATAGCACTACTTCCTGATTCCATAAGATAAAGATTAAAAATGCTTGAACCAAATTCATTTTTTTCTTCACGACTAGAATAAGCGATATATTTTCCATTTGAAGCTACAGAAGAGTTATTCCTTCCATGAAAAACAGCTTGCTCAACTCCACTACCATTTTCATTCATCAAAAAGACATTTGGATAGCCTAGGCGATCAGAAATAAAAATAATTTTTTTCTTATCTTCAATAAAATTTGCCCCAACATCAATCCCTGGATAGTTGGTAAGCTTGGTTGTGCTTTTTGCCTCAAGATCATAAAGATAAACATCAGCCTGTCCAATTGGCGCCATACTCACAAGAAGTTTTTTATAATCTGAACTCACATCTGACACTACAGCCATTCCTTGCGAACTCAAAATGCGCTCAAATTTCTTATTTTTCAGGTTATATTTGAGAATCGTTGGTCGGTCTAAATATTTTGTAAAAAACAGACTCTCTTGTTTTTCATCAGCCCATTTTGGAAAAATATTTAAACCATCATTAATAATAGTTTCTTGAAATGTCAAAGTATAGTCTGCGATTACAATTGCACTCTTTGATGGGGCAATCAATTTGGCAAAAACAACCTTTCCCTCCATCCATTTAATGCTTGGGGCTTTAAAATAATCATTGATTACATTAGCCATTCTATGAGCAATAAAGGGAAAAAGAGATTTTTCAGAAAGAGAAAATTTTTCAGACAAAAGCTTTTTTTTCGCATTAACATCAAAAAAATCCAATCTCACCTCATTTCCCTGCTGAATAACATTGGCCAATAAATCAATTTGTTGAGCCTGATAAAGCAGATAATTAGGTTGATTCTGAATCTCCTTTGATTGGAGTGAAATTTTAAAATTTCCACTCACTTCAAGATCTTTGGCAAGCATATTGGCAATCTTTTTTTCTAGATCATTGCCTACATTATGAATAGCAATAAGCGGAAGATATTTTTGTCCCTTAACAATTTCTAGCTTAGCATCAGCTCCATAAAATATCCTCACACATAACAACAAACAAATCACAATCACTCTATTCATTCTCGTGCTCCTTAGTTTTAAAGGTTACTTCCAGAGTAATTCTTCCTTTAGGATAGGGAGGAAAAATTTCATCTTTAAGGCCCTCAAGCAATTCTTCCATATAAATATTGTAGGATTGATTTTTAGAATACTTAACAATTCTATAGCGAAAACGACCATCTGACTCAATTACTATATTTACTACAATCGCAACATTTTCATAAAAGGAATTAGTCCATTTAGCATAGAGAATTTCTTTTACTTGTGCAAACCATTCATCATATTCCCCTTCTGTTATATCTTGCAATTGAGGGGTACTCACTTCTAGCTCTTTTTCCCAAAGAGAATCTAAAGCACTTTGGATCTTAGATGACTCCTCTTGTATTTGAGTATTGGTTTGATCAAAAGAATAATCGCTCTTTTTGAGAGTATTGGCAGAAAAAGTCGGACGATCATCTTCAATTCTTTCTTCTCGCACTGGAGGATTTGAACTATCAATTTTTGCAAACAATTTTTTAATGTCTGCTCCTACCTTAGGAGAAGGCGCTGGACTACTTTTCTGTAACTCTTTTTGCTCCTGAGTTTTGGGCTTGGTTTGTTTTTTTGGTTTTGGTTTTTCTTGTTTTTGAGTAATTCTTGTGGTCTTTTGCTGTTGAACATCTTCTATCTGTATAAATTCCAAAGCTGTTTTTTCTTGAAAAACATAATGCTTTTGCGGTTTAGGAAAAAGAGCAAAAAAAAGAAAGAGAAAAAGACAAAATTCAAAAACAATTGCAAAAAAACCACTTAAAAAAAATTTGCTTTTCATAATATTTAGCCACTTGTAATCAAAGAAGCTCTAGAAAAACCTGCCTCTTTAACAGTTTTCAATACAAAAATCACATCATCATAAATTAAGCTTTTGTCAGCGGAAATAAAAATTGGTGTTTTTTTATCAATTGTTTGAGAAAAAAGCAAAAAGTTATCCGCAAATGAGTTAAATTCATAAACTTTCCCCCTCATGCGTATTTCTTTGTTTTTTGTAATCTGTATCTCAAGCATAGATTCTTCTTGCAGTTTGCTCTCTTTGGAGCCTTGAGGCAAAGCTATATCTTCTTTATAATTCACTGTCGGTATAGTGACCATAAGAATTGCCAAAAGCACGAGCATAATATCTACAAGGGGAGTGATATTTAACTCTGGAGTTTCATCAAAATATTCATTCATTTTAAAACCTGATTTGATTTTGATCCTGACGAGAGAGCAAGAAATCAAGTTCCATTTGCAATACAACATTTAGGTCATACATTTTTCTCTTAAGAATCAAATGAAAACTATAGGCAGGAATTGCTGTAAGAATTCCTGTTGCTGTTGCAATTAAAGCTTTTGAAATAATAGGAGCAACAGTATCAAAAGACACTTGCCCACCTCCCCCTAATTGAAAAAAAGCCTCCAAGATCTCAATCACTGTGCCAAATAATCCGATAAATGGAGCAGTTGATGCCACAATCGCTAGAAAAGTCATTCCCCTTGAAGCTTTTTGTAAAATTTGATGTTTCCAAATCCCCATAATCTCTTTATTGATTCCATCTCCTACAATTCCCTGAATCAAAACAATAGAAGATGGATACATTTTTTCTCCAGAGACAAGCATTCTTAGTGATAAATTTTCATCTCTGCAATAACTACTAATCGCCATAAAACGATAAAGAAAAACCCACAGGGTCAAAAACATATAAAAAGCCAGCCAGCCCAAAACGACTACACTTACCACAGAACTTGAATGCAAAAAATTTATCACTAGCTCAACCATCTTTATCTCCCAGTCAAACAATCCAGCTTAGACAATGCTCCAGAAAGTAAAATTTCATCAGAAGAAGCTTTTTTCAAGAGCGTTTTAGCGCGTTCTAGATTCTGAGAAATTTGCCCATTCTGATCGATAGCAACTGCCCCATTTGCCAAAATATCCACCCTATCATGCTCAATCCTTGCATAACCCCAATCAATAGCAACATATTCTTTTGTTTGCCCTTGAGAAAGAATCTCAATCACTCCTGTTTTCAGAAGGGAAATTAGCGAACAGTGGTTTGGATACACACCAAACTCCCCATCAGAACCAGGGAGAGTTATACCCAACACATCATCATCAAAAATCACTCCCTCTGGAGTTACAACTAAAATCCTCATCTTTTGCATGATTTGATTCCTTATTTACTTTCAGCTTTCATTTTCTCTGCTTTTTCCAACACCTCATTGATATTACCAACCATATAAAAAGCATTTTCAGGGATATCATCATACTTCCCTTCCAAAATTCCCTTGAAACCTTCTAAAGTTTCATTGAGAGAGACATATTTTCCTGGACTTCCAGTGAAAACTTCAGCGACAAAGAAAGGTTGGGAGAGGAATTTCTCAATCTTTCTTGCTCTTTCTACAGTTTTCTTATCTTCTTCAGATAATTCATCCATTCCAAGCAAAGCAATAATATCCTGTAAATCTTTATACTTTTGCAACACACGTTGAACTCCTGTCGCAATCTCATAGTGCTCTTGCCCAACAATATGAGGATCAAGAACCCTTGAAGTCGAATCAAGGGGATCTACAGCTGGATAAATTCCTTTTTCTGCGATCTTTCGATTCAAAACTGTTTTAGCATCAAGATGCGAAAACACTGAAGCTGGAGCTGGGTCTGTAAGGTCATCAGCAGGAACATATACAGCTTGAACTGATGTAATTGAGCCCTTTTTTGTTGAAGCGATGCGTTCTTGTAATTTTCCCATCTCGCTTGCCAATGTTGGCTGATAACCAACTGCAGAAGGAATTCTTCCAAGCAAAGCAGACATTTCTGCACCTGATTGTGCATATCTAAAGATATTATCAATAAACATCAATACATCAAGTCCTTTTTCATCACGGAAGTATTCTGCCATTGTAAGACCTGTGAAAGCAATACGATTTCTTGCACCTGGTGGCTCATTCATTTGCCCATAGCATAGGGCAACTTTATCTAAAACTCCCCCCTCCTTCATTTCATGATACAAGTCATTACCTTCTCTTGTTCGCTCACCTACTCCAGCAAATACAGAATATCCACTGTGCTTATAAGCTACATTATGAATCAACTCCATAATAACAACTGTCTTCCCCACTCCTGCTCCACCAAAGAGACCAACTTTTCCACCCTTCAAATAAGGTGCAAGCAAATCAACAACTTTGATCCCTGTTTCAAACATCTCAGTTTTTGTGCTTTGCTCTTCAAAACTTGGAGCATCTCTATGGATTGGCCATTTTTGGACATTTTGGAGTTTTTCTCCACCATCAATCACATCCCCTGTCACATTAAAGATTCTGCCCAAAACAGCTTCACCTACAGGAACCTCGATCATACTTCCTCTTGCTTCAACTTCTTGTCCCCTTACAAGCCCCTCTGTCATATCCATAGCAATCGTTCTAACTGTTTGATCTCCAATTTCTGCAGCAACCTCTAAAACAAGTTGCTTTTGCACACCCTCAACTTCATATTTCACATCAAGGGCCTCATTAATTAATGGCTTATAATTTTCAAACTTTACATCCACAACAGGACCCATAACTTGAACAATTTTTCCTTTTTGATTCACCTTTATCTCCTTTTTACTTCATTGCTTCAACGCCAGCATTGATTTCAACAAGTTCTGTTGTAATCGCTTCTTGTCTTGCTTTATTGTATGAAATTGTCAAACTTCTTACTAAATTCCCTGCATTGTTTGTCGCAGCATCCATAGCCTGCACTCTCGCACTATGCTCTGCTACAAGAGAATCAAGTAGAGCATAATAAAAATTATATTCTGTATATTTTTTTGCCAGCTCTTCTAAGATTTGCTCCTCGTTTTCCACAGGTTCTACACAAATCATCTCCTGATTGAGAGATCGCTTTTGTTTCTCAATTTCAAAAGGCAAGATTTTCTTAATCTTAACTTCTTGAGAAATCATTGTTTTAAAACCATTGTAAATAATCACTACTTCATCTGTTTTACCACAAATAAAATCATCAATTGAACGTTTCAAGAAAGCAGAAGAAGTCTCATAGTTGGGATTTGCACTCAAACCATCCAAAGAATCAAAAATCTCGATTCCATTAAATGAAAAATAAGAAACTCCCTTTTTCCCCACTCCTCTCAGACGCACTTGTATGCCTCGTTCTTTATATTGAGAAATTTGATTTGCAACCTCTTTAATTGTCGCCTGATTAAAGCCCCCGCACAACCCCTTTTCTGCTGTGATGAAAATAAGATCAACAATCTTGCTTTCTCGCTTTGAAGATGCATGAAAAAGAGGTGTTGAAATATTTTCAAAACCAACAAATTCGAGTTTTTGAACAATTTCTTGAAACATTTCATTGAGCTTTTGAGCAAAAACCCTTGAGGACTTTGCCACATCTTCAGCTTTTTTCAATTTCGACGAAGACACAAGCTTCATAGCTCTTGTGGTCTTCTGTGTATTTTGAACACTTGAAATTTTTCTGCGTATTTCTTTTAAACTATTTCCCATTTTATTCCAATCCTTGAGATCACCCTGCAAAACTTGCTTTAAAGTCTTCTATGGCGCTAGAAATCTCTTGCTCCAATGCAGAATCAAGAGCTTTTTGCTCTCTGATCTTTGCAAAAATTTGAGGATATTTTTCTTCAATAAATGGATAAAGTGCATTCTCAAATGAAACAATTTGATTTACATCCACATCATCCAAATAACCCTTTGCTCCTGCATAAATAATGACAACTTGCTTTTCAATAGGCAATGGAGAATAAGGAGCTTGCTTCAATACCTCAACCATACGTTGCCCTCTCTCCAACTGCTTCCTGCTCGCATCATCCAAATTAGATGCAAATTGTGCAAATGCTTGAAGCTCTCTATATTGAGCCAAATCAAGTCTTAATGTTCCAGAAACCTGTTTGGTTGCCTTAATTTGTGCAGCTCCTCCTACCCTTGATACAGAAAGCCCCACATTGATTGCTGGACGAATACCAGAATAGAATAAATCTGTCTCCAAAAAGATTTGCCCATCTGTGATAGAAATCACATTTGTAGGAATATAGGCAGAAACATCTCCAGCTTGAGTTTCAATAATTGGCAAAGCAGTAAGCGAACCAGCCCCAAGTTCATCGCTTACTTTTGCTGCCCTTTCAAGTAATCTTGAGTGCAAATAAAATACATCTCCAGGGAATGCTTCTCTTCCAGGAGGACGTCTCAAAATCAACGACATTTCTCTATAAGCCACAGCATGCTTGCTCAAATCATCATAAACAATCAAAGCATGTTTTGCGTTATCTCGGAAATACTCTCCCATTGTTACACCCACATAAGGAGCCAAAAATTGCATAGCAGCAGATGTTGAAGCTGGAGCATTGATCACTACTGTGTATTCCATCGCCCCATGCTCCTCAAGCCTTCTAACAACCTGAGCTACAGTTGATTCTTTTTGACCGATAGCAACATAAATACACACAACATCTTGACCCTTTTGGTTAATAATCGCATCAATTGCAACAGTTGTTTTCCCTGTTTGACGATCTCCAATAATCAACTCTCTTTGTCCTCGTCCAATTGGCACAAGTGCATCAATTGCTTTAATACCTGTTTGCAATGGCTCATGAACAGATTTTCTATCCATAATCCCTGGAGCTTTTTCTTCAACAAAGCGATATTCTGTCGCATTCAAGCTACCCTTCCCATCAATAGGTTCGCCCAAAGTATTAAGAATTCGTCCAACAACACATTCCCCTACAGGGACTTTCATGAGCTTATTTAATCTTTTAACACTCATTCCCTCTTGTATTGTTTTTCCAGCCCCCAAAACAACAACTCCCACAAAATCCTCTTCAAGGCTTGAAGCAATACCTACATCCCCGCTTTCAAACTCAACCATTTCGTAATACATGACATTTTTCAGTCCATATACACGCGCGACTCCATCAGCATAAGTCAATACTTTTCCAACCTCTTGAATATCCAGTTTCAATTCAAATTGGTTGATTTTTTCTTTGATGATTGAACTAATTTCTTCTGCTTTATTCTTCAATTTGCACTCCTTGTAAAAATGAAACTAAAATAAACTTTTTCAAATCTTGATTAAATTTTTCTTGAGAAAAAGAAACTTCTAAATCTAGCTCTTTGAGACAACATTTCACCTCATCTTTATCCCACAAGACTTCATCAAACTGAATTTGACACCCTAGCTTGTTTTCTAATTGTTCCTTAAAACGCTCAAGCAAAGAAGAGCTGATTTTCTCAGAAGAAAATAAAACTGCACTGCAATGCTTACTGTCAAGCTTCAAAAGAGTTTCCAATGCCTCCATAATGTCAATAAGTAACAACAATCTATCAGCATCAGCAAGAACTGATAAGAAATGTTGAATTTTTAGATTATGCACTCCCAAGCATGCTTTAAGAATCTCAAATTTTATTGAATTTTCCAAAAATGGATCAACTAAGATTTTATAGAAATCCTCATTTTGAAAACATTCTTGAACAATAGGCTTATATGCGACAAATTCGCGAGAGATCTCCTCTCCAACGCCCTCAAGAAAAGCACAGGCATATTTCTTTGTAAGACTATTCATCTTATTCCCTTTGTCAAAATTTCCATACAAGAATCTTGAGAGATCCTAACTTTTTGCAATGATTGATCTATCGTGCTAGCTACTTCATCACAAAGCATTTTTTTTCTTTCTTGTTTCAATCTCTCATCAAAAGAAGAGGCAACAGTTTTAATATCTCTTTCTAGATCAGAATCAAACTGTTGAGCTATCACAAAAGCCTCTTTCTTTGCGTTTCCCACAATCTCTTTAGCTTTATTTTGTGCATCAGCAAGCAGATTTTCTGTTTTCTCAACTATTTTTTTCATTTCTTTTTCTTCTTCTTGCAACTTATCAAATTCATGCACAATTTTCATTTTTCTTTGCGTAAAGATTTGCTTAATTCTGCTTGATCCCAAGTACCAAATAATCAAAGCAAAAATAACAAAATTAATTACTCGCTCTACAAAATCACTTTGAGCCAAGGAAACATCTGCAGCAGACAAAACACTAAAGAAAAATCCCCAAACAAAAATCGATCTCACTACACACTCCTCATTTTGCTAATTTTGTCCTCAATTGCATCGCTGATTGCATTGATTTCATATTGCAATGCAGATTGTGTTGCCTGATGCTGAGAAATTAAAACCCTTCTAGATTCTTCAAAACGATTCTCAAGCTCAATTTTTGCACGCTCAAAGCTCTCGTTGTATTTTTTTTGAGCTTCTTTGGTTGCTGTATTTCTGATTTCTTTCGCTTCCTGTTTTGCCTCATTTAAAAGTTTTTGAATCTCAAGTTGAATATCTTGAACCTTTCTTTTATCTTCATCCAACCCCAATAAACCACCTTGGAGAGATTGGTTGCGTTTTTGGATAAAGTGCAACATTGGACGATACAAAAGAGTATTAAGACAAATGATTAATGCCATAAACACAATAAAAACTAAAAGCATCAAATACGGATTTAATGTCAGACTCAATTTCTTCTCCTATCCTAAAACTTCCTTAAATAAAATATGTATTTTAACAAATCTATCTCTCAATCAAAGCCAAGAAATGCTGAATTTCCTCAGGAGTTTTAAGCGAAATTGACAATGTTTTTCCATTGTTTTTAAAGAAAAATGAAATATGATTCTTTTTTAAGATTGTTTCTATTTTATGCTGATTTTCTGTTTGAGGTTTTGAAATGTCTTGAAGGGGTTTTTGATCTTTTTTTAGGTTTTGAACCATTTTTTCTGCTTCCCTCACAGATAATTTGCGACCAATGATTGTGTGTGCAAATTTTTCTTGCATATTTTCTTCCAAGCCAACAAGAACTTTAGCATGACCTTGTGTAATCTTTTCATCAACCAAAAGTTTCTGAACTTGATCTGATAAATGCAATAACCTTAGAGTATTTGTGATATGGGCACGAGATTTTTGAATGCGCTCAGCAAGCTCTTCGTGTGTAAGGTTATAATGCTTCAAAAGCTCATCATAAGCATATGCCAAATCAATTGGGTTAAGATCCTCTCTTTGGATATTCTCAATCAATGCTATTTCCCTCAAGCGATTCAAGTCAAGATCAGCCACAATTGCTTTGATGGTGTTTTTTCCGCACAATTTAGATGCTCTATATCTCCTCTCACCAGCAATCAAAACATAATTTTCTTGATCTTTATATACAAGGATGGGTTGCAACAAACCATACTCTTTAATAGAATCTGCAAGTTCATGAAGAGCTGAAGTCTCAAACCTTTTTCTAGGTTGATAAGGATTTGAGCGAATTTGATCCATGCTGATCTCTACAATGCGATCATCATTTTCTGATCCCATTAAGTTATTTTCATAAGCCTGACTTACTTCACTTAAAAGTTCCCCCAACCCTCGTCCCAACACTTGCTTTTTTGCCATTAGCGCACTCCTCTCAAAATTGCATGAGCAAGTTCTTGATAAGCAAGACTTCCATTGGATTTTTTATCATAAAGCAAAATGGGCTTTCCAAAGCTTGGAGATTCTGCAAGCTTTACGCTTCTTGGCACCATCACACAATCATTTTTTTTGGATCGCTTAAACAGCTCACGATCAAAGTGTTGTATCAAATCAGCCAAAACCTGCTTTGAAAGATTGTTTTGAGAGGAATACATTGTAGGCAAAAAACCACGTATCACTAAATCTGGGTTGCTTGTTGTTTTAAGGGCTTTAATTGTGCTCAAAAGCTGTGCCAACCCCTCGAGTGCAAAAAATTCACATTGAATAGGGATAATAACAGAATGAGAAGCACTCAGAGCATTGATCGTAAGAGGCCCTAAGGCAGGAGGAGAATCAATGACAATAAAATCATATTGTCCAGCTATCTCATCAATCTTTTTTTTAAGCAAAAGCTCACGGCCTGCGCTTCTTTTGCTATAAAACTCTTTTTCAAACCCAACCAAACCAATATTAGACGGAGCTAAAAAAAGATTTGTCATATCAGTAGGATAAATGATTTGCGAAAGTCTCTTGCTTCCAATCAAAGCATGATAAATATCAAACTCAACTTCATTGCGACGGAAACCTAAGCTTGTCGTTGCATTTGCTTGTGGATCAAAATCAATCAGCAAAACTTTTTTATTCAAATTGGCTAGAGAGGCAGAAAGATTTACAGCAGTTGTCGTTTTCCCAACACCCCCCTTTTGATTCGCAATAGCAATAATTTCACACATGCATCTCTCCAACTATCGTAAGCTATAAATCCTCTGATTTTCCCATAACAGAGATCCATCATCACACAAAGAAGTATGACTAAAACAAATCTCTTTATTTTCAAAATGAAAAGTAAAGTCAAAATTTTTCTGAAATTCTAGCTTGTAATTTTGGAAAATGTAAGCCCAAGTCGGAAATTTAAAAAAAAATTCCACAAACTCCAAAATCTTTGCTTTTTTTATCTCTGAGTCCCATTTCAAATTAAGTGCAGAATATGTAGAAGATACGAGGTTTAAGCCGATTCCACACACGATATATTTTCCCACCTTTTGAGTTAGAATCCCTCCGATTTTTGATCTTCCTTGATAAAGATCATTAGGCCATTTTAGCCATACATTACACCCTAGCTTTAGTAACCATTCTTTTAGCAAAAATCCTACATAAATAGAAATTGATTGTCTAGGCAAATCATTGGGGAGCCCTATCTCTTCAAATGCAAACGAAAACATCAAAGCATTCTCTACATTATCCCAAACATTTTGTCTACTCCCCCTTCCTTTGGTTTGCTGATCGCTTCCAACACAAGCAGGCAAAGTAAAACTCTCTTTTTTAATCTGCCCAATCAGCCAATCTTGGGTCGAATCAATTTGAGAAAAATAAAAAAAATTCAACAAAAAATATCTCCAACCCTTAATCTCTTGCCATGCAAATAATCCACTGCACGAATTTTTTGTTTAGAAGGAGGTTGCACTTCAAGAATTTTTATTTTTCCCTTTTGGCATCCTACAAGCACGCCATCATCAAGAATTTCCAGAATCTCACCTTCCAAAAAATGTCCTTCTTGAGAATCTAATTCGATTTTAGAAAGCTTTAAGCCATTGGATAAAAATACACTGGGCCACTGAGCAAAGGCTAAAAATTTCACAAAGATTTTGCGTGCTTCAGAAAAAGTAACCTCTCCCTGCTCTTTTTTAATCTTCTTACATATGCTCGCATCACAATGATTCTGTTTTAGAGGTGCAATACAAGAGAAATGCTTCAAGACATGACTAGCCAAGTTTCCACCTATCTGAGCAAGCTTTTTTGCAAGGATATTTAAATCCAAATCTTGCGCAGTATCTAAGCAACTCATTCCCAAGATATCTCCACAATCAAGCCCCTCTTCCATTCTCATTGCGCTAACGCCAAACTTCTTTTGGTCTTGCAAAATCATTTCTTGCATTGGAGAAGCTCCCCTCAACTCTGGCAAAATAGAAGCGTGTATATTGATACAAGGAAGAAAATCCAAAAATGCTTTTGGGAAAATCTGCCCAAAAGCAACAACTAGAAAAAAATCTGCGCACAGCGCTTGCAAATCTTTGAGCAATTTTTGATCAAGGGTTTGAGGCTGAAAGAGAGGAATATGATATTGCAATGCATATTCTTTAACTTCAGAAGCCCTAAGCTCTTGTTTACGTCCAAAAGGACGATCAGGCTGTGTCACAATACACACAATTTGATGCTCTAAAGCCACAATCTCCAAGACTTCTCGCGCAAAAGCAGGGGTGCCAAAAAAAACAACTTTAGCCATTAAATTCTCCAAAAAGAGTGCCACTTTTTTGAATCTGTCTTAACAAAAAATCTTCCAAATGCCCCAACTGATTCCCATTGCACAAAAACATTGCCCTCCCCTTTTGCAACAAAAAATCTGCGGCAATCAACTTTGTCACAATCCCGCCTGTTGCAAAATTTCCATATGGGTCATAACTTGTTTGCAACTTTTCTTGAGGAATCTGATCAAGAAAAGGAATAAGCTTAGCATCATCAAAACGATGTGGATCCTTATCATAATATCCATCAATATCACTCAAAATCACCAAAAGCTCTGCACCCAGATAATAGGCAATGTGCGCGCTCAGACGATCATTATCCCCAAACATCAACTCCGCTGTGGCAATCGCATCATTTTCATTGAGAATTGGAATAACATTGTGCTCCAAAAGCACCTCAATTGTATCGCGAGCGTGCTGTGTCGCCTTTCTTGAATCAAAATCATGTCCAGAAAGTAAAATTTGAGCGCTCAAGATTCCAAATGAAGCAAAACATTTGCGATAACTCTCCAACAATAAAGGTTGTCCAATACTTGCAAGGGCCTGCTTGTGTGCAAGAACTTGTTTGTCCAAGCGAAGCTGAGTATAACCACTTGCAACAGCTCCAGAACTGACCAAAATCACATGAAATTTGTCTCTAAGATGCGCAACGCATTCAGCAATTTTATAAATGACTCCTTCTTGAATCTTCTCTCCATCACTTAGATTTGATGTTCCAATTTTAAGAACAATGCGTTTTTTACTCACGACTTAAGCCCCAAAGATAAAAGTGTCTTAAGCTTATCAATATGCAAATGCGTTGCTGAAGCGATAGGCAAAACAAAAAGCGGAAGTTGCGTGTCAAATTGTTCTTGATCATCAGAAAGTTTTTGCATATAGACCCCATCATGCAAACTTAAACTTCCCAAATCATTAGAATCCAAAAACTTCTTTAGCATTTCCTCAAAATCAAAACAAATATCTGCCTTACTCAAAACGATTCCAAAGGGCTTTGAAATCAATAAGGTTGAAAAAGATTGAAGCTCGATACGCAATTTCTCATACTGATCTTGCAAAGTCCGATAAGAAGATAGATCCAACACAAAGAGCAAAAACTTCGTACGCTCAACATGGCGCAAAAATTCAACACCAAGTCCGCGCCCCTGACTTGCTCCATCAATGATTCCAGGAATATCTGCCACCACAAAGCTATCAAAATCACCTACATCTACAACTCCTAAATTTGGCACAAGAGTTGTAAATTCATAATTTGCAATTTCTGGACGCGCATTAGAAAGAACAGAAATCAATGTAGATTTCCCCACATTGGGATATCCAACCAACCCTACATCAGCAATTAATTTTAATTCCAATCTCAAATGTGCTTTTTTGCCAGCAATTCCCTGCTGTGCATATGTAGGTCTTTGATTGACAGAGTTCTTAAAGCGTGCATTTCCCAATCCTCCCTTCCCCCCCTCAAACAACAAATGTCTCCCCTCTTTAAGATCTAACAATAGCTCACCATTCTCCTCATCAAATACCTGAGTCCCTGCAGGAACCTTAATAATCAAATCTGCTCCACCCTTACCTGTTTTATTTTTTCCTTCCCCAGGTCTTCCGTTTTCGGCCCTATAATGCTTTGCTCCTCGAAAACGCGATAAAGTATCGCTATTGGAATCTACTTCAAAATAAACATCTCCACCCTTTCCCCCATCTCCTCCATCAGGCCCTCCTTGAATGACAAATTTCTCACGTCTAAAACTTACAGCTCCGGCTCCCCCATTACCCGAAGATACAAAAATATCTACACAATCTACAAACATAATCTAAAATCCTATTTCATGCATTTTTTTTAATATCGTTTCTTGAACTTCATCTAAAAAAGCAAAACGCTTTTTATACATTGATCGCTTGTTGCTCGGAATCTCGCAAAGCTCCTTTCTCTTCTCAGTAGTAATATCAAAATAATCACCACATCGCACTCCGCCAACCTCCTCCCACAATGCATCATAATCAACAAAATATCCACGCTTACCAAATTTTGAAAAACGCACCTGAGAAGTTTGTGCAATCCCCAAAAGCGTCTTGCACTTCAAGCTTTTTAAAGCAAAACGCATCACCTCAATAAGCAAAACCTGTGGCCTCAATCCAAAGCATTTCTTTGTCAAAACTTTAATCTTTTCTTTGGCCTCATCCCCCTGAATCAAGCCTTGCAAGGAGGCGATGATAAGCTTTTCTTCAAAAAGACAAAAGGAAACTGCATAGATTCTTTGCTGATCCAATTTAAGTTCAAAAGCAAAAAACCCCTCTTCAAAAGTTCCATTAACCTTAAAGACTAGATCAAACCCCTCCTTTGAAAACAAAACAATCTCTTTATGGCAGAGCATTATCTTAAAACTCTCATCTCGAAGAGAAAAAATAAGAGGAAAGTTTTTTTGAATATATTCTAGTCTTTCATTGGGTTTAAACTTTTGATTGACAAACTGGGAACAAACAATACGATAATCTCCCCCTTTATTTTGATGAAAAAAATCAACCAATCTATCATGCTGATTGACCAACATGACAAATTGCTTAATTTGCTTCTTTGCCAGCATGCAACGCAAGAGATAGCGTGTCACTTGGCGCAAATAATAAACCTTAGAATCAAAATTATGACGCTGACCAAAATCTCCAAAAAGCTCTGAAAATTTTGGCCATCTATATCGCATTAAATTTAAGCAGGATAAACAGAAACCTTTTTCCTGTCCTTGTTTTTTTGCTCAAATTTTACAACACCATCAATAAGGGCATAAATTGTATGATCCTTACCCATTCCCACATTATTTCCAGGATGGACTTTTGTCCCTCTTTGTCGGATAAGAATATTTCCAGCCCTTACAAACTGAGATCCAAATTTTTTGACACCTAAACGACGACCTGCGGAATCTCTATTATTCTGAGTACTACCCTGACCTTTCTTGTGAGCCATTTCTTCTCCTTATCCTACAATCTTTGTGATTCGAACACGCGTAAAATCTCTTCTAAATCCACGCTTTACTTTACTGTCTTTTCTTCTTCTTTTTTTGAAAGTGATCACCTTTCTCGCTCTTCCTTCGTTGATAACTTCTGCTTCAATTTTTGCACCTTGCACAAAAGGTGTTCCAATTTTGCTTGTTTCATTATCAATAAGGAACAATACTTCTTCAAAAGTAATTTTTGACTTTGGCTCAAGGCTCATTTTATCAAGAAGAACTATGCTTCCTTCTTGCACCTTGTATTGCTTGCCTCCATTCTTAAAAATTGCATACATCATGCTTCCTTCATTGCAAATTTATATTCGTTTTTGCCTACAAGCAAATTAAGACAAAAAACAAAGGCGTTATTATACATTATTAAAAACCCATTTTATGAGGATTTAAAATGCAGTTTGGATCAAAGATGGATTTAATTTTTTTAAAAAGCTCTAGATGATAAGACTCAAAAGCCATCGGCATAAACGAAGACTTTGCGATCCCAATTCCATGTTCTCCGCTCAATGTTCCACCCAATAAAAGTGCAATCTCAAAGAGCTCTTTTACAGCTTGATAACCAATTTGTAGCTCATCTTCACTTTGAAGCATAACATTTGTATGGATATTGCCATCCCCAATATGACCAAAACACGGGATAGTTAATTGATATTTTTTTCCAATTTCCTCCACTTTTTCTAAGAATTCTGCCACTTTATTACGAGGAACAGTAATATCTTCATTGAGTTTTTTTCTCCCATAAATACTATTGGCTTGCGATGCATTTTTGCGACCAAACCAGATCCTTTCTTCATCTTCTTTGTTTTGAGATTCCCAAAATGAGATCAAGGAAAACTTTTTGGAGATCTTTTTAATCTCATCCCTATCTCTCTCCAAGACTTCAGGGTATTGAGCACTGAGTTTAATAATCAAAACAGCCCCTGCATTCTTAGGGTAAATTTCGTATTTTTGATTTAAAGCCATAATTGTTAAAGTATCCAAAAATTCCATCGCATAGGGCAAAACTCCCTCTGCAAGAATCATGCATGCAGCCCTTGCTAATTCTTTGGCGTTTTTAAAACACAACAAAATCGAAGTTGAATATCGGGGAATAGGACTTAGCTTCAGCGTCAATTCTGTCATGATTCCAAGAGTTCCCTCACTTCCACACATCAATCCCAAAAGATCATATCCAGCAACATCTTTATATGTTCTGTGTCCAATCTGCATCATCTCGCCACTACCAAGCACCACACGCATCGATAAAATATGATTTTTACTCACTCCATATCTCAAAGCATTCATTCCGCCAGCATTTTCAGCAATATTTCCACCAACAGTGCTAAAGGCTTGACTTGCAGGATCTGGGGGAAAAAATAAACCATAGGATTTTAACTCTTGATTTAAGCGTGCATTAATCACACCTGGCTGAACTCTCACACATAAATTTTCTAAATCTATCTCCAAAATAGATGAAAAATGTTTTTGCATCGCAAGAATGATTCCCTCGTTAATACTTCCACCACTCATTCCGCTCCCAGCCCCTCTTGGGGTAATGGGCAATTTATGCTCATTAGCATACTCAACAAGCTTTACAACCTGTGCTTCATTCTTTGGAAATACAACATAGCTAGGCTTACGCACCAAACGTGTGCTATCAAACCCATACACACTCAAATGCGCATCATCACAATAAACTCCATCCTCCCCTATTATTGCTTTTAGATTCTCAAAGTGCTTCATTAAGCAACTTGTCATATTCATCATAATAGTCTTTTTTTCTTTTTAAAAAATCCCAAAAACTCTTCGCCGGAACTCTTGCAAAAAAAGGATAATACTTTTCTTCTGGATTTGGATTGTTTACCTCTTGAGTTTCTAACACCTGAAAACTCTGACAATCTAAAATATTTAAACCATTAGATGCATAAATCATCAAAATTCCTACACTGTAAATTTTACATATCTCCTGAAATCCCTTCTTGCTTGGATCAACAATTCCCTTATCGCCAACATCTGCAATCATCAAATCTGAACTAACAAATTCGATTTTTGGAAAAAGCGTCTTGATCTCTTCATACACTGCCTGATTTGGAGCAACAATAAAGCCTCGCGTATAAAAACTTCGCATAATAACTTCATCTCCCACTTTTGGCTCAACAACAGGCGTAGGAAGATACTTTTGCTCCAATAGATCAAAACGCTTATAAGAAGCATGAAGAGCCTTTGGTGTAACTTCTGTAATTGTTACAAGATTAGAAATCACTCCTGGACCAATTTGATGAAAAACAATCCCTGTTTCACCTACTCGAACACTCGCGGGCTTCAAAACAAGAGTTTGTTTCTTTTTATCTACATCTACAATACTTAATTTCACTACATTGGTATCAAAAGCCCAACCCATCAAAAAAGAAATCAAAAAAACAACAATCATTTTCCCCATACAACAAAACCTCCAGAAACATTCAAAATACAATCATAACAAGAGCTCCCCAATCAAGAATCTTCTAATGGAGATTTTTTCATTAAATTTCCTTGATTTTGAGATTGCTTTTCTCCAGTCTTCATTTGCTCTAATTGTTCTTGAATTTCCTGCTCATACTGATGCGCAAGCTTAAAAAATTGCTGTTTTTGTTTTCCTTTTAATTCACTGCGTGTTGTTTTAATGCTTCCCAATGGATCAATGGGCCTATTATTTTTATAAAGCCCAAAGTGCAAATGGGGACCAGAACTCAAACCAGTATTGCCACTACGACCAATGATTTTCCCTTGCTTTATAAAGCTCCCTACGCGCAATTTTGGATCAATTTTACTTAAATGAGCATAGAGAGTTTTTAGCCCTCCTTCATGCAAAATTTCAATAGCCTTACCATATCCCCCCTTCCAGCCAGCACTGATGACCTTTCCATTCCCTGCTGCATAAACAGGAGTTCCTATCTTTGCCCTAAAATCTACTCCAAAATGAGGCCGAATAATTGTTTTTAAAACAGGATGCTTTCTTGCCTTTGAGAATCTAGAAGTAATATAAATAGAGCTCAATGGCATTTGAAGTAAAAAACCTGTAATTTCCTTTCCCTTCAAATTATAAAAACGACCATCATTATAAGCAATCAAGAAATTCTGCTTTTTGTTTGTCTCAATCATTGTAGCAACAATAGAAGGAGTTCCAAAAAACTGACCAAAGCGATACTTGCGCGTATAGATAATAGCAAGCCTATCCCCCTTGATCACTTCTCGCTTAAAATCAATGCTATTTTTATAGGTGTTTAAAAACTCATTCGCAAGCCCCAAATCTTTAGAAAAAGCAAAAATATCCTGATGGGGAGAATTGCTCACCTCTAAAGAAAGTTTTTGTTTTTTGTAGAATGTTTTAATTGGGATAAGAGCCATTTTATATTTAAAATTTTCTCTATAGATGTGGATCTGCACCTCTTCATCTATAGGGATTAATGCCTGCATTAACTCTCCTTGAGAGTTCTTAAGCACTTGATATTCAATACCGGCATTAATTTCTGCAGTCAATTCCTTATCACTAGAAGGCAGGTTGTAATATAAACTCAATGGTATTTTATTGTCAGCCAAAAAGTTTAAGAATGCATAACCCCTCTGCCAAATGCGATTCTCTCCCACTGCGCTAAAACAAATCTGACACACAAAAAGAAGCAAAAAAAGATTTTTCATCAATACCTTAAATACCCCGAGTTCAATCTTTTATTATTTATTCAAAAGCACCCAACTTCTAAAAATTTCAAACCAAAAGCTTACTATAAAACTTATAAAGTTTTGGTTGATGTGTTACTATTGCATCACCAATCATAACTCTATAATTATGTAGGCTAAGGATTAGAATGGATAAAAGTGGCTGGATCATTCCAACGATTAGCTTTTGTGGATTTGTCATCACTATGATTGTCGTAGTTTATTTAAGCTTTAATCAAAAACTTTCTTTTGATAGTAAGCCATCTGATAGCAATAAACAGATTGTTAATCTTGAAGATTTTAAAAAAGCCCTAATTTATCGTTAAAATATTTTTCCTTATGTCGATTTGTGAGAGATATTAGAAGTTTTTCATTTGAGGTAAAAATAATGATTAAAAACAATGTCAATCGTTCAACAGAGCTAAAAAGTCTTTATGTTCACTCACAAGAAAAGAAAACAAGAGATATGAAAATAGAAGAAAAACAAACTGAGGAAAACAGTTATTCTGATCGTCTAAGTCAAATTAAGGAACAGATTCAAGCTGGTACTTATAAAATTGACCTCAAAAAGACTTCAGAAAAAATGGCACTAAATTTGCTTGGTCTCTAGAAAATTTTAATCAAAAGTCTCAAAAAGACTTCCAATAACTAGAGAGGTTAAGATGCTACAAGAGTCCCTAAAAGAAGCTATCCAAAAGCTTTCTGAACTTATTGAAATGACAAAACTCGACATTGAGAGTCTCTCTCAAGCTCAAAATGATCAGATCTTTCGCAGATTACCCCTTAAAGAAACTTTGATTAGAGAATTTGAACAAAAAAAAGCAATTATTGATTCTCAGATGCTACAACTCAAGCATAAAAATCCCGATCAAGAGCTTTCTGTCCTTTTGGGTCAGGAAATTCTTGATCTTTTGGACATCTTAAAAACTCATCTTAAACAACTCAAAGAACTTAATAATGGCTATGCTCGTAGCGTCCATGCAGTAGGCGAATTTTACACTTCACTTCTTAGACGTATTGTTCCACATGAAAATAGTGGCTATGGCGGATATGCCAAACCTCAACAAAATTTCCTAACAATTCAGGTCTAAAATTATGGGTGGAATCTTTACATCTCTCAATACATCCTATACAGGACTTCAAGCCCATCAAGCGATGGTAGATACAACAGGAAACAACATTGCCAATGCCAATGATGAGTTTTACTCACGACAAAAGGTCATTGTCAAGCCCCAATCTCCCCTTGATAAAGGCACCTATCATCTTGGAACAGGTGTGCAAATCCAAAGCATCGTTAGAGCCCATGATGAATTTATTTTTCAACGCTATAGTAGAGCAGCTCAAGAAAAAGAGTTTTATCAAACCCAATTTGACAAACTCAGAGAAACCTCATCTCTCTTTCCCGATCTTGAAGGAGTAGGAATATATGAGGATTTGCAACAATACTTCAATGCATGGAAAAATTTTTCCAAAGATGCCAAAGATCCTGCACAAAAACAACTCTTAATTCAATCAACACAAACCCTTCTTAGAAGCATTCATGCTAGCTATAACAATCTTGCAACTATGCAAAAAAAGACGAGCCAAGAACTTGCATTAAGAATTGATGAAGTCAATCGCTTAGGACAACAAATTGCCGATATCAACAAGCAACTTAGCGTCAAAGAATCAAAAGTCGATCTTATGAAGGCCAACGACCTACGTGATCAAAGAGATAAGCTTGAATTCCAACTCAAAGAGCTTATAGGAGGCAGCGTATTTAAAACCAATCTTAAGTCTGATATAGGTATTGCTTCTAGAGATATTGATTATGGTGAAAATTATGTTTTAAACATTGCTGGGGGATTTAACATTGTTGATGGCGTAAATTTTCACCCTCTTAGTACCAAAGAATCGCACCTAGGCAATGAATTACACCATGTTTATTTTCAAAATCAAGACCATCGACCTGTTGATATTACAAACTACCTCTTGGATGGGAAAATTGGGGGATTGATCAAACTCTATGCTGATGGAATCGATGGCACAACACCAGGAAAAATACAAAAATATATTGATATGCTTAATGTTTTTGCAAAAACTTTCATTGAAACAACAAACAACATCTATGCACAAAGCGCAACAAGAAATGTCGAAAGCGACTATGTAGAGCTTCTCAAAGACCAATCACTTGTTGATAGCCAATACAATATCCGTCAAGGTAGCTTTGATTTGGTGATTTATGATTTGGATGGACAAGAACTTGCGACAAAAACTATCGTTATCTCTCCGACAACAACAATCAAAGAAGTTGTTGAACAAATCAATGCAAACACAGATGACAATGCTGATCAAAATTCACTCAATGACATTGATGATTACTTTAGTGCAACATTTGATTCTCAAACAGGCAAATTCCAAATCTCTCCCAAAAATCAAAATGATATTTACATTGGTATTCGGGATAATGGAAGCAACTTTGCAGGCTCACTTGGAATCAATCGCTTCTTTGATGGAAATAGCGCAAAAAACATCAGCATCAACGAAACATATGTTCAAGACCCAACAAAACTCAGAGCATGGGGAGCACCCTCTTCTGGAAATACAGATGTAGCAAACATGATGCAACAAATGCAATATGATGATCTTTCATTTCAAGCAGATAAAAATACAATTCAAAAAATGCAACTTACACAATATTACCAACTCCTTGGAGGAGAAATGGCTACAGATACCCAAGCAGTCAAAACCGCACTTGATACAAAAACTGCTCTTTTTGCAGCTGCACAAAAAGAACACCAAAGCATCTCTCAAGTTAGCGTTGATGAAGAAATGGTTAATCTTGTCAAATTTCAAAGTGGATATGCAGCCAATGCAAAAGTCGTCAGCACAATTGACAAAATGATTGATACTCTTTTAGGTCTTAAACAATAAGGTCTAGATCTTCTTAATTATGATCCAAGCTGTTTTTGTAATCCTTGAATTTCTGAAGAATTTGGAAAGGTTTGTTTTAAAATCTCAATCCCTCTTTTGCAAGCTATTTTTTCCCCACCATAACAAGCCTTGATAAAAAATCGATTCGCTTGTTGCCAATCTTTTGCAACATATTCTCCGCGCAAATACTCGTATGCCAACACAAGACAAAATTTTGGCTCTCCCCACTCACATCCCCGTTTTAGCCACTTCATAGATTCATCAATTTGATTGTGAGAATACAATACACGAACAACAATTCCACAAGATTTTAAATCCCCATATTCACAAGCCTTTTGTATTGCCTTTAGAGCCTTCAAGCGAGAAATAAGACTAGCCTCTTGTTGGGCATAAAAAGAAGCCAATGACAAACAAGCCCTGCTTCTACCCTCAAGACAAGCTTTTTCAAATGAAGCGATGGTTTTTTGATCATTCTCCCCACATCCCCACATCAAAACCAAAATACACGCCAATCTAAAAATCAAACCCACCATCTTGTTGCCCGCCATTGAGAAAAAGATAAGTGTTTTGTACATAAGTCTTTCTTTTCTCGCATTGCAAAATCTGAGGACACTTCAAGCAAGAATCAAGTGCTTGACTTTTTTGGCATTCTTGAACTTCTTTTCTGCTTTTTTCAAATTGCTCTTCTAATTGCTCCATTATTTTCCTCCATCCATTTCCCTAACCAACCCTATCTCTTCTTTGCTTCCAAAAAAACAAGGGCAACTCTCATGAGAAGTTTGAATCCCAAGATCCAACAAGCGTGATTTCCCATCAATAGCCTCTCCACCAGCACACTCAAAGATTAAAGCAAATGGAAAAACCTCAAAAAGTTTTCGTAATTTTCCCTGTGGGGCATCCTGTGTCGCAGGATAACTAAATAATCCCCCACCTTTAACTAGAATTTGATGTAAATCAGGCACCATCCCTCCTGAATACCTTAAGCGATAACCATTTTGAAAAAGAGATAAGATCATTTTTTGATGCTGATTGGACCAATATTTTTGCGTCCCTCCACTGGCATTGATTTTACCTTTTTGAGCCAAAAACAATCTTTCTTGCTCTCTCCACTCCTGCTTTTTTGGATCAAAACGCAAATGTCTTACACCAACTTCATCCTTTTGAGCAATCACAATTTCAAGACGCGGACCATAGAGAATATATCCACTTGCTACAAGATTTTTTCCCTCAAAATCTTTTGCATAGATTCCAAAAATTGTCCCCACACTCAAATTAGAATCAAGCAATGAAGACCCATCGATTGGATCATACGCAACACTATACTCCCCCTCTTTATGAATGATTCTTACCTTTTCTTGCTCTTCTGAAAATAAGGCATAAACACATGCAAGATTTGATAATTCTCTCTCAATCATTAAATCACTCTGAACATCAAGAGCAAGCTGAGTATCTCCACTAGAGTTCACATGTGATGTGTAATTTGTTTCTCCACAAATAATCAAATCTTGAATCTTTGGGCCAAGAGAGAGAAAACAATCAAATATTTTTTGCATTTTAAATCCTTACTTTATGTTTGAAAATTGTAAAATTATAACGATTTTACCCTTTGTATCGGAGATAGGATGAAAGTTGCACCAAGTTTACTCTCAGCTGATTTTTTAAACCTTGAACAAGAACTCATATCAATCCAAAAAGCTGGAGCCGACTTTCTTCATCTTGACATTATGGATGGCCATTTTGTGCCAAATCTAACCTTTGGTCCAGTTATCATAGAAAAAATTGCCAAAGCTTCTTTGCTTCCATTGGATATCCACCTGATGGTAAAAAACACTTTGTTTTTTGTCGATTTATTTGCTCCCTACAAACCACGATTTATAAGCTTCCACGCTGAAGAAGAACAGCATATTCATAGAATGATTCAATATGTCAAGAGTAAAGGAATAGGTGCATCAATTGCCTTAAATCCTCATACGCCTCTTGAGTGCCTTGATTATATTTTGCAAGATCTTGATATGGTTTTGATCATGAGCGTCAATCCAGGCTTTGGCGGCCAAAGCTTTATCCCACAAAGTCTTGAAAAAATCAAACGATTAAAAGAAAAAATTTCCAAACAAAATCCTCAATGTCTGATCCAAGTCGATGGCGGAGTGAATGCAGAAAATATTGATCTTCTTAAAACAGCAGGAGTGGATATTGTGGTAGCTGGAAGTTATATCTTTGGGAGCAAATCCTATTCTCAAGCTATCCAATCGCTCAAAATCTAATGCATATCATCATCCAAGACCCCTCCTTAAAACCCAAATATAAAAAACAAAAAAAGATTAAAAGCCCAAGCCAATCTTTTCTTGATCAAATCGCAAACAAAACCCTAGAGATCCCTGATTTTTTGCAACTCTGCCATCAAGATGAAAAGCTCAGGGATTTCCACCTCGATCATCTCTCCTTGGATTTTTTGCGCACAATTGGCATGGATCTTGCCATTCAAGATCAAAAGGTTTTTCTTCATCCCAAGATAACCCACATACAAGACCAACTCTTTTGTTTTGTTGATTTAGAAACAACTGATGGGAATCCTCTAAAAGGAAATCTTCTTGAGATTGGAGCAATTTTATGCAATGGAAAAGGAGAGATTCTTGGGCGTTTTGAACATTTAGTCAAGAACACAACCATTCCACCAATCGTGACGCAAATCACTGGAATCTCACTTGATGATGTTGCTAATGCTTTGGAGGTGCAAGAGGTGCTCCAACAATTCAGGGCTTTTATTGGCACAAGCATTTTTGTTGCACATAATGTAAATTTTGATTATATTTTTTTAGATTCTCTTTATCTCAAACATTTTGGAATCGGACTTTACAATCAAACTCTCTGCACTCTCAAAATGGCACAAAAATGCATCCAAGCTCCACGCTATAGTCTAGATTTCCTCAATCAATTCCTAGAAATCCAAACACCCATTTCTCATCGCGCCTATGCTGATGCACTCACATGTAAAGAAGTTTTTCTGCGCTGTTTAAACAAGCTTCCTTCTAAAAATACGCAAAATGTTCTAAATTGGCTTAAACATAAATAAAACTGATGAAGATGGTCGGAGTAGCGGGATTCAAACCCACGACCTCACCCACCCCAAGGGTGCGCGCTAATCAGGCTGCGCCATACTCCGCTAATGAAGAAGGCGTATTATACAAGAGTTTTTTAGGCTTTAAGCCTTTTTTCTCTCTCTTTTTCTTGTTCCTTATAAAGTACTGCACATCCCTTTGCCAACTCTCGAATCTTGAGGATATAGTTTTGTCTTTGTGCAACAGAAATTGCTTTACGCGCATCAAGAACATTAAAGAAATGACTAGAAAGCATTGTGTAATCATAAGCAGGGAGAGGAAGACCTGATTCTAAACAATGCTTTGCTTCTTTTTGAGAGTGTTCAAACATCGCAAATAAAGTCTCTATGTCGGCAACCTCAAAATTATATTTTGAAAACTCATACTCTCCCTGAAGATGAACATCTTTATAAAAAACAACCTCTGTATCATTGGCATATTCAATATCAAAAATATTATCAACACCTTGGATATACATCGCAAGTCTTTCAACACCATAAGTAATTTCTACAGCTACAGGCTCACAAGGCAATCCTCCAACTTGTTGAAAATATGTAAACTGCGTTACCTCCATTCCATCAAGCCACACTTCCCATCCTAGACCCCAAGCTCCAAGTGTTGGAGATTCCCAATTGTCCTCAACAAAGCGAATATCATGCTTCTTGCGATCAATTCCCAAAACATCAAGAGACTTCAAATAAAGCTCTTGAATATTGGATGGGCTTGGTTTAATCAAAACCTGAAATTGATAATAGCTCCCCAAACGATTTGGATTTTCCCCATATCGACCATCTGTAGGACGACGACTAGGAGCCACATAAGCCACACTCCATGGACGACTATCAAGACTCCTAAGCAAAGTAGCAGGATGAAAAGTTCCCGCCCCTGCAGGAATATCATAAGGTTGAAGCACTAAACATCCTTGCTCTTTCCAATAATTTTGAAGCTTCAATAACATATCACACAAACTAATCTTTTTCATAACACTCCCTATTTAAACTTTAATTTGCTCTAAACGCTCTTTTTTACTTCCAATATCTGTGATTTGGATTCCAAAATTTCCATCTACAATCACAACTTCCCCATGAGCAATCACTTTGTCATCGACCAAAACCTCCAAAGGTTCATTTGCAAGCTGGTTAAGCTCAATAACACTACCAATATCCATAGCAATCACATCCTTAAGAAGCATCTTCTTCTGCCCAATCCGCACATGAACATTGATCTTGACATCTAAAAGCATAGAAATATTTTTCAAATCATCATTTTGAGAATTCTCTTGCAGATTCTTGTCTTCTTTTTCTGTTTCTGTCTGAAAAAGCTGAATAAACTCCAATGAGCCAAAATTAATCAATTGAGAATGCAATCCATTGATTGAAATCTCATAAGACCATGCTCTTACAAAATCAGATAAATCAACCTGATCCCTAATCTC
The DNA here is from genome assembly GCF_021300655.1 of Helicobacter kayseriensis. NCBI lineage: Bacteria > Pseudomonadati > Campylobacterota > Epsilonproteobacteria > Campylobacterales > Helicobacteraceae > Helicobacter > Helicobacter kayseriensis. The sequence goes on along the minus strand of NZ_JAJTNB010000002.1, from coordinate 191,488 downwards.
CTTAACTTCTAAAATCTCAAAACGCATAGAAGGCAGAAGCTTATCAGCATCCAATCCTGTCGAAAGAGCTCCCAAAATGTTATTGGCAATCTCCTTTGTTGCATCCAAATCATCATCACTTAAATGCTCTTTATTTTCTTGTGGCTCTTCACCAACCATAAGGGCTGATAAATGAGAGGCCAAAAGACTAGGGATTGTCATCGCAGCATTGCCTTCTCGATTTTCACTTTTACATCGAATACGAATCAAAACAAAAGGAGGTTTAATCGTTTCATCATCAACATTGACAACATCTTTATAAGAGATTTCTGGCTTCACACCAAGCAACCCCTCTAATGTTGCACTACTTTCTTGCACAAAAAGATTTACAAAACGACGGATTATTTCTGAAACCATATTTCCTTATTCCTCCTCATTAACTTGGACTGCTCTTATTTTTCTCTGCTCTTCAAGCAGTTCAAGCATTTCCTTCACCTCATCTTTTTCTGTCCGAATGACATCTTTTATTTTAACTGTTTTGCGATAGCGTTGCAGTCCAATCTCTGCAACATATTTCTCTCTCCCATCAATGCTTACAACCACTTCATCATTTGCCGGACGATCCAATCTAATAATATCCCCCACTTTAAGCTCAATGACATTTTTTAGATCCAAAATAGCATTTCCCAATCCCACACTCACAACTACCCCAGATCCCCCAATCAAAGCTTGCAGTTCTTTATTTCTACTTTTTTTGGTGTTTGTATCACTCAACATCAAATCCCTACTGCCTAGCCTTGAAAGAATCGTTTCCAAAGAAATTACAGGATAACACAGATTCATCATTCCCCTAGAATTACCAATCACAATCTCCATCACAACCATGATCACAATTTCATTTTGTGCCACGATCTGGACCACAGAAGCGCTTGTTTCCTTGGTGTCAATCGCTGGATAAATTTCAGTTACTGGAGCCCAAGCATCTTTAAGATTTACAATCACCTGATTTAAAATCGAATCAAGCAAATTAAGCTCAATTCCACTAAATTCCCTTTGATGATTATAAGGCTCTCCTCTTCCCCCCAAAAGTCGATCAATCATTGGGAAGGCAATGCTTGGATTGATTTCAAGCACTCCTGTTCCGTCCAATGGACGCATAGAAAAAACATTAAAGCTTGTTGGATTTGGCAAACTCATCAAGAATTCACCATAGGTCATTTGATCGACACTATGCAAACTAATCTCTACAATAGAGCGCATAGCTGAAGAAATTTGAGAAGAAAGAGATCTTGCCAATTTATCATGAATCCCCTTAAAAGCGCGCAACTGTTCCTTGCTTACACGATTTGGGCGTTTAAAGTCATAAAGCATGACATGATCATATTTTGGCTTGACTTCTTGCTCTTCGTGACCATCAACAACAGCCAAAAGAGCATCGATTTCTTCTTGACTTAAAATATCAGCCATACATTTCTCCCAGTTTTAATCGAACCTTTTTAATCACTTCCTTATTGATTTGGGAGATTCGAGATTCTGTAATATTGAGAATCTCAGAAATCTCACTCAAATTCAACTCTTCAAAATAATAAAGTTGCATGACTAATTGCTCTCGTTCTGATAGTGTTGAAAGCACTTGCTGAATCTGCTCAATCAAATCTTCTTGTTCCACCTTCAAAGCAACGCTATCAGTCTGAATCGCACTGTATTGTTCATTGATTGGAATGAGTGTATAAATATCTGATGCGATCTTGGCTTCCTTGATTTTAGCAATATCTTCATGAAGCACTTGTGCCAAATATTCATCACTTGGTTCTTCATCATGCTCATTGAGATATTTGCTTATTTCAGAATCAATTGCCTTAATTAATTTGCGCGAGGATCTAGAGAGAATATCAAGATTACGCAAATAATCCAGCATTGCACCATGAACACGTATCTTTGCAAACCCCCAAAAAGAATCATTGAGACTACTATCATAACGCCTTGCAACCTTTATCAGCTCCTCTGTCCCAATTGAAATCAAATCAGCAAAATCAACAGAGCTTGGCAAACGCTCTTTTAAGCGATGCGCCATTGCTTTGACTGCGGGCAAATACTGCAAAGCAAGCTCATCTTGAGTATATTTTAAACTTTGACTATAGCTTTTGACTTGTTGGGTGCGCTTCATGATGATTTTTACTTTTCTTGATCTTCCTGTTCAAGCTCAACACGCTTGATATAGTCCAACACATAGACAAGTTCATTCTCTTTTTTTCTAAACTGTGAGACATAGTATTCCAAATTGTCTTCTAGCTGTTCTTTATTAAAACGCTTTGCATCAAAGCTTATAAACCAGTTAAAAAGAGAAATCCCCGAAATAACAATCAAATAAAATATAGCCGTCACAACAAGGGTAAAAAACACAATATTTTCTGGTTCATTAAAGCCAATAAATGCAAAAATAAGTCCGATAAAGAATCCAGATACTACGGAAAGACCAATAAAGTTTTCTGATGCCATTCACGACCCCTACAAATATTTCAATAGCCTTTGGAAAAAGCTCCCAAAACCATTTTCTTTTGAAGGTAGCACTTTTTGTTCCCTTTTTTGCAAAATCTTTCTTGCAATCCCTTTCAGCTGAAGAGATGCAACATCTCCAGGATCTACGCGGGAAAATAAAGTGCGACCACGCGTAGCAGAAGAAACTCCAGATGAGAGAGGGACATAGCCCAACAATTCCAATGAAAGATTCTCAATATTTTTATAAGCAATTTGCTTCATTTTAAGATACACATTCTCTGCTTCTTTGGCAGTTTTGACCATATTAAGAATCATATAAATTTGACTACGTGTTTTGGCATTGACTTTAATTGCCGCATACGCATCAGTGATAGCACTTGGATCAGGCATCGTAATCACAATCAAAGTATCACTTGATTCTAAAAATTTTTGAGTAATTCCACCAATCCCTGCCCCAGTGTCAATAATCAAATAATCCAAATCACTTAAAATTTCGCCCTCACCCACAAGTCTAGAAACAGAATCTTCAGAAATATAGTTAAAAATTTCATCTCCACTATCCCCTGGTATAAGATATAGTCCATTTTCAATAGGGATAATAATATCTTTCAGCTCACACTCCCCCTTCAAAACATTCAAGATCGTCTTGTGTGCCTTAACACCAAAAATCAAGTCCAAATTTGCCAACCCAATATCAGCATCAAAAACAGCGACCTTATACCCCATCTTACAAAGCGTATAGGAAAGATTTGCACTAATACTTGATTTGCCCACCCCACCCTTTCCACTTGTAATTGCAATAATCTCTGTATTTTTTTTATTTCCTTGTTGTCCAACAAGCTCAATTAAATCTGTTGCTTGATTCTTCACTTATTATCCTTTTGTGGCTTTTTGAACCCATCAAGCAGGCAATCCACCAAGAATTCATTGCTCGCAACAAGCAAATCATTCGGAACGCTTTGCCCAACTGAAAAGTAACTAATAGGTTTTCTCACATCGCATGCTAAGGAAAAAATGTTCCCAAAACTGCGACTTTCATCTAATTTGCTAAAAATAAGATTATCAATCTCAACTGCACTAAAAGATTGATAGATATCTCTTAAGTCTTCATATTTTGTGCCTGCCGAAAGCACAAGACTTACCTCAATATGAAAATCATTTTGCATATATGACTTCAACATTTCAAGCTTTTGCTTATCATATTGAGAATGACCAGCAGTATCAATCAAAATAAAATCACAATATTTTAAACGATCCAGAGCATGCTCAAGCTCACTTGGATCATCAACGCGCTCAATCCCAAGACGCATCATCCTTGCATAAGTCATAAGCTGTTCCATTGCTGCAATTTTATAAGAATCTAAAGTGATCACTCCTACTTTATAGCGTTTATCAAGCATCAAAGAATAGCGTGCAGCAAGCTTGGCCAAAGTTGTTGTTTTTCCTACTCCAGTAGGACCAACAAACATAAGAATATTTTTAGACCCTATCTCTAAATTCTCACTACGGCAAGCAATCATCTTCCTCAAAACTTCGCGAAAATAACGCTTCACTGTTACAGAATTGGATCGCATCTGAAGAGGCATCAGCTCAAGAGTTAATTCCATCAAAGCATTTAAGCGTTCAGAATCAATCCCACTATTTTTCGCAATCCCATAAATTTCAGCAAACTCTTGAGGTATATTTAAGTGATGATTTGGTTTTTTTTCCTCCCAAAACATGCTTTGAATCAGTTTCAAACGATCATCAATCTGCTCAATTTCTTTTTTGATTGCCCTCAAGTCTTCACTCTCTTGCATTTGTGGTTTTTGCTTTTGTGATACATATGGATTGGAAGGATTCTTAACTCCGGCAATTTCAGAGATATGACGGATAGTTTCATTCATATCTTGGCTTAAACTAATTTTTTGATCCTGCTTCTTTTTTTCAAAACTTTTTTGTGCTATTTCATCTAATTTCTTCTTTACACTATTTTTGGCTGGCTCTTCATTTTGCTCCTCTACTGCAATCACAATTTCATAAAGCCCTTTTTGGGATAGAGTTTTTTTGCGAATCTCTCTTGATTTGAGAATAAAGGGATCTGATCCATGCACGCTTTTGGCTTGCCTAAGAGCCTCATCGGGAGTTTCTCCAGTATAAGTAAAAAGTTTCATTTCTCCTTGCTCCTTAAATGATTGTTTGCAATTGCAATGGGATAAGCACTGATTCTCGATTATGCCATTGAGGATGAGGCAAATGCAAAGATGGCCAACTTAGTTTTAATTGATTAAACCATAACAAATCAACATCAAGTGTCCTTGGAGCATTTTTGAAAGCTCGCTTTCTGCCTCTTCCAAAACATCTCTCCCAATAAAAAATCATTCTAAACATCTCAGTTACTCCACAAGATGTGGCAATCTGTATTGTTGCATTTAAAAAATCATTTTGTTGCTCATATCCAAACGGAGGATTGCGATAAATTGGAGAAGTAGAGAGGATGCAAAAGCGAGCGTCCTTAGATATTTTACGAAACAAAGCCTCAAAGCAAAATAAGCAATCACCTATATTTCCACCCACTCCAAGCATGACTTGATTTTTTAATTTGGATTTTTTGCGCGAAACAAAAGGGAAAAAGCGACTATAGAGCAACTTTCTCATAAGACTTCGGCTCTCCCATTTTTAATCACTACCAAATCCTCTAAGCGCACACCAATTTGTTGAGCCAAATAAATCCCTGGCTCAACAGAAAATACCATCCCCTCACTCACAATCTCATCGCTTTTGGGAGAAATTCGTGGAAGCTCATGGATATCAAGCCCAATCCCATGTCCTGTCGAATGAGTAAAATATTGGCCAAATCCTTTTTTTTCAATTACACTTCTTGCTAAGGCATCAATTTCTTTTGCCCTCATCCCCTCTCTTAGATTCTCAATCGCATACTCTTTAGCCTCTCTCACAACTTCATAAATTTTTTGAAATTCGCTATGGCTATGTGTTTGGGATTTAAAAAAATCAATTTCGCGATCAAAATATGCACACCTTGTCATATCAGAACAATACCGCTCATATTTGATTCCCGCATCAAACAAGATCCAATCGCCTTTTTGCAAAATGCTCGTTTCATCGGGCAAGGCATGAGCTTTTGCCCCATTTCCATTCAAAGCAAAGATAGGATCAAAGCTCAAAGAATACTGTCCATTTTGAGATAAAAATGCTTGTGCCCAAAAGTGCAATTCTTTCTCGTTTTTTCCTTCTGAGATTTGCAAAAATTCTGCAAATCTCTTAAATGCTTCCTTGTTTAATTTTTGCGATCGTCTGATTTTTTCGATCTCCTCATTTGTTTTGACTTTGCGTAACTCTTGATGAAAATTCGTTTGTGCCCGCAATTCAATGCCAGACAATAAGGACTTCATCCTTTCAAAGTCCAAAACGCTTGTATATAAAGGATCATAAATCAAAGAAGAGATTTTGTTTTGAATCACAAATTGACATACGCTCAAAACTAAATCTTGTGCCTTAATCACCTCAACGCCACGATGAACATAAGCCCTTGCTTCAATATCATATCGGCCATCTGTGAAGAAGAACTTTTCATCTCCGCACACCAAAACTAAAGCATGATCACAAGAATAAGAGCACTCATAATATTGAGCACTCTCAGTATTTAAAAGATAGGGAGAATTAAGCTTGTTTTTGTTGTGCATCAGCCAATGCTTTAATTTCTTTCATAATCTGAAAGAGCGAAATCAATGCCAAATGATAACCAAAGGCTCCAAATCCAGAGATTACTCCAGCGCTCACTGCTCCTGTGTAACTTTTGCTTCGATAATCCTCTCTAGCAAAAATATTGCTTAAATGTACCTCAACACATGGCACTCCGCACGATGCGATTGCATCAGCAATTGCAATAGAAGTATGAGCATATGCTGCAGGATTGATAATCACACCCTGATATTCTCCACCAATACATTCTTGAAGCTTATCAATGATTTCTCCTTCAAAATTGCTTTGAAAGAACTCGAGCTCTATTTCATTTTGTTTTGCCATATCTTGCATATTTTGATGAATTTGCTCTAAAGTAACATTTCCATAGATTCTTGGATCTCTGTGCCCCAGAATATTAAGATTTGGTCCTTGAATAACTAAAACTTTCATATTGATTTCCTTTTGCATGCATTTTAAAATGGATTATAACACAATCACTCTTCTTGCGTTTGTGGCAAAGTCTTGTGCTGTCCATCCTTTTGAATTGCCAATGTGATTTCTGCAGCCTTTTGTGCATTCATTTTTGCTAGAATCTTCCCCACAAGTTTTGTCTCCATACTTCCTAAAATCCCGACAACATCATCAATAGGCATTGATTCCAAAATCTGAGCAGCCTTTGAATCTTTCATTTTGCTATAAGTTTCAACAAGCTTGCTTTTTCTTTCCCTCTTAATTTCTTGAAGCAATTCTTCATTTTTTTGTATCAAATCTGCAATTTCTTTGGTTTTTTGCTCTTGTTGTTTTTGAAGATCTTCCTCTCTTTGTTTTTGCTCTTGCTCATATTGCTTCTTCTGCTCTTCAAAAGCAACTTTATCTCTTTCTAACTCTTGATATCTTTGATCTAAAGCTTCCTGTCTCTCCTTCAAAACATCTTCTGTTGCATTTTGCAAGATCAAAAGGGATTGTTGCTGTTCTTCAAGTTTTTTAAGTTGTGCTTCGATTTCTTCTTTTCTTGATTCAAAAATTAAATTGCATTCCAAAATTTTATCTTCACCGATTTCTTGATTTAAATGCTCTTCATTGGCCATAAGTCCAGCAATACAAAACATTAAAATCAATTTAAATCTCTTCATTTTTTTCTCCTTTAAGATAAAAACGCATTCCTGCAATTTCATCCATCTCTTTTTGTTCTCTTAGTTTTTTTTGTTCCAATTTCTTTTGAATGTCTTGTTTTTGCAAAAATCGCATTTTTTCAAGCTCCAAAGAAAATTGATGACATTCTTGTTCTTGTTGTCGTCTTTCTAATTTTAGATGAGAAATTTTTGCTTTTTCTTCATCAATTAGATTCAAACAGATTTTTTTATTTTCATACACTTCGGAGAACAAAAGATTGGATCCCCAAAAAGGAATCTCAAGTTCATACATTTGATGCAAAATTTGATCAATTTTTTCTTCATGTTCTCTTATTTTTTGATTGATTTGGAAAATAGCCTGCTCGCACATTTTGATTTTTTGCTCACTTGCCTTGACCAAAACATCAAACTTTGTCTTCAATAATCGTATCCTCGCGATCTGGACTTGTTGAAACAATTGAAATTCTCACTCCCACCAACTTTTCTAAAGCCACAATATATTCTTGTGCTTCTTTGGGCAAATCACTTCTAGATCTTGCCCCACAAGTTTTATCCCATCCTTTAAAAGTTTGATAGATAGGCTTAACTTCAGAATAATCATAAGGAATATAATCAATTTTCTCACCCCTATACTCATATTGCGTGCAAACCTTGATTTCCTCAAGACCATCAAGCACATCAAGTTTCATAAGTGCGATTTGGGTACATCCATTGAGATTGCAAGCATATTTAAGCGCAACAGCATCAAACCACCCACATCTCCTTGCTCTCCCTGTTGTTGTTCCAAACTCTCCCCCCTTAGTTTGTATCTCTTGAGCAATATTCCCAAACTCTTCGCTTGGAAAGGGACCATTGCCCACACGCGTGCAATAAGCTTTTGCAATCCCTATAACTTCTTGCACTTCTCGGATATTGATCCCGCTTCCACTACATGCTCCTGCACTAATTGTTGTTGAGCTTGTCACAAACGGATAGGTCCCATGATCCAAATCAAGCATACTTCCTTGAGCTCCCTCAAGAAGAATTTTCTTTCCTTGCTCCTTAGCGTTCCAAAGAAAATGCACACTATCACACACAAAAGGCATCAAAATCTCACTCACCTCACGCAATGAGCAAACAATCTCATCCAAACTCTCAATCGTTTCACCCATTGCTTGAGCTAAAATCTGTAACTCACGATAAGCAAATTGAACTTTTTGCTTTAATGTCTCCATATCTCTAAGTTCCCCCATTCTAATCCCCACTCTTGAAACCTTATCTGCATAACTTGGACCAATCCCCTTTCCTGTCGTTCCAATCGCTTCCTTTCCTTTAAGTTTCTCTCGCAGAAGATCCAATTTGGCATGAATTGGTAGAATCACATGAGCACGATCACTAATAAAAAGACGATTTTGCAAACATTCAATCCCAAATTGCTTCATTTCAGTAACCAATGAATGGGGTTCAACAACCACCCCATTGCCAATCACATTTTGACAGTGAGGATAGAGTACTCCTGAGGGCAGGAGATGAAGGGCGATCTTCTTGCCTTCTACAACAATAGTGTGTCCCGCATTATGCCCACCCTGATAGCGCACAACAACATCATAATCTTTTGCCAATAAATCCACAATTTTTCCCTTCCCCTCATCTCCCCATTGCAAGCCTACAACCAAATCAGCCATTGCAAATCCTCCATCTAAAATCTAATCAAACCCGAGATTATAAAATAATCACCTCCATGATTTAAAATTTTCTCTGTAAAATTTGAAGATAAAAAATATTAAACCTTATACTTCAAAAAGGATCTTAAAAAATATGAAAGTTGCATTATTAATGAGTGGGGGCGTAGATAGCTCATATTGTGCTTATCTTCTCAAAAAAGCAGGATATGAAGTCCTTGGAATCTATCTTAAATTACATGACAAAGAAGAAAAGCATCAGATTTTTATCCAAAACTGCATCAAGGTCTCGCAAAATTTAGGATTTGAGTTTCAAGTGATTGATGCACAAAAAGAATTTAAAGAAAAAGTTTACAATGAATTTATTGCCTCATATCAAAGAGGAGAGACACCCAATCCTTGCGCGCTTTGCAATCCTTTAATGAAATTTGGACTAGCTCTTCAAAAAGCTCTTGAGATGGGATGTGAAAAGATTGCTACAGGACATTATGCGCGCATCCAAGAAGTAAATGGAATTAAGTGCATTAGAGAAGCTAGAGATCCTAGCAAAGATCAAAGTTATTTTTTGTATGCAATTTCCCAACAAGCCATCGATTCTCTCATTTTTCCGCTTGGAGACTATCTAAAGGTGGATGTAAAAAAAGAAGCTTTTGAAGCAATGCCTTGGCTTGGAAGTCTTGAAACCTACAAAGAATCACAAGAAATTTGCTTTGTAGAAACAGACTATATTGACATTCTCAAAAAAACGCTTGAAGTAGAAAAAAAGGGAATTGTTCGAGATATTAATGGAAACGCAGTAGGAGAGCACAAAGGCTATATGCAATACACAATCGGTAAGCGCAAAGGCTTTAGCGTCAAAGGAGCACTTGAACCACATTATGTTTTAGGAATTGATGCACAAAAAAATGAAATCATTGTTGGAAAAAAAGAAGACCTTGCAATTAAAACCATCAAAGCCATCAACAAAAGCTTAGTGAATTTCCAAGATGGAAACTATGAAGTCAAGATTCGCTATCGAAGCACAAAAACCTCAGCAAAAGTTACACTTCAAGATGGAATCATCGCTGCAGAATTAACAGAGGATGTTTTTGGTGTCGCAAAAGGTCAGGCACTTGTTGTTTATGATGGAGAATGCGTGTTAGGAGGAGGAGTGATTATCTAACTCCTCTTTTCCTCGCCTGATTTTCCTTTTAATTCTTTCAAACGCTCAAGCACCTTTTGAGCATGCCCTTTGGCCTTGACATTATAAAAGGTCTCTAAAATCTTTCCATCTTCTCCAATAATAAAAGTAGATCGGATGATTCCCTCATAAGTCTTCCCATAAAGCTTCTTTTCTCCAAAAGCTCCATATTTAGATGCCACAACCTTTTCTTGATCACTCAAAAGCATGATCTGAAGTTGCTTGTTTTCTATAAAGCGTTTATGACTTTTTTGACTATCTGGACTAATTCCCACAATACTTGCTCCATTCAAGTCAAATTCTTCCAACAACGCAGTAAAATCCTGAGCTTCCAAAGAACAGCCTGAAGTATTATCCTTAGGATAAAAATAAAGCACTAATACACGCCCCAACAAATCATTCAATGCTACCTCAATCCCATCTTGATTGGGAAGTGCAAAATGTGGAGCTTGATCTCCTTGCTTAAGCATCTTTTTCTCCTTTGACATAGGTCTGAATCTGATCAATAATCTGCTGATCGATCTTTAATCTTAACTCAAGAACACTTATAGGGAAATCAAAATCTTCAAGCTTGACCAAATCTTTTGAGGTAACAAGCAAACTAGAGGCTTTTAAATCCTGTATTTTTTTCTTCAGTTCATCAAAATCAAATCGCGCATGATCTGCATAATAAATCTTCCCCACAACAGAAGGCAAAAACTCATCCAATCTTGATGGATTGGCTATAGCAGTTAGCAACAACATTCTCTCACTTGGATTTTTTACACTCACCTCTCGCGCATAATCAATCCCCTCTTGCACTACCAAATCAGCCTCTCTATATGATCCCCTCCATTCGCGATACATACCACTTGGCAAACAAAAAGGATAATAAGGTTCTAGCTTGGGTTTTAAGACAACATTGAGTTTTTTATAATTGAATCGAAATCCATCATCTAAAAATATCATCTCACACCCCATTTCTTTTGCCTTCAAGATTGCCTCTTTGCGCTTTTTACAAACAATAACACTTGCATTCTTAACACTTTTAGCCATCAAAAACGGCTCATCTCCAGCATCTTCTTGTGGACACAGAATCTTTCCCTGATCTGAAACCACAACAAGCCCCTTGCTTCTACGTTTATATCCTCGCGAGACAATTGCAATTTTGTAATGAGGAAAAAATTTGGCCATTTCTAAGATAAAAGGGGTTTTTCCACTACCTCCAACAACAAGATTCCCTACACTTACAATTGGGATTCCAAAATCAGTTTGAAAAAGAAATTTACGCTTCAAAAACGCAATCAGACAATAAAAAAAAGATAATGGCAACAGAAGAAAAATAATAATCTTCTGCCACCATGTAGGCTTATAAAAGTAACGATCAATTAGTCGCAATTAAAAATTCTCATCTTTCAGAATAGCTTGAAGTGTAGCAACAACATAATCCACATCTTCATCAGTCATTCCAAGATAGCAAGGCAGTGCTAAAACTCTCTGATAGACATCCAAAGCATTTGGATATTGCGTCACCTTTAAAAAGCTTTTGTTTTGGTGAAAACTCAAAAGATTAAAAGGAACATAGGGCAGACGCACCCCAATTCCCCTCTCAGATAAATAATTAGCAATTTGATCCCTTCCCCTCTCAAAGAAGATAAAACAAATTGCATGAACAGTTTCCAAATCTTGTTTTAAAAACTTGACACCTTTGATATCTTGCAATGCTTCACGATAACGCATTGCAATTTGCGCTCTTCTTTTGATAGCCTCTTGGTTTCTTCTAACTGCTAGTGTTGCAACATTTAAGTCAAAAATGCTTGGGTTGTATTCCAATGTCAAATCTGTAATATCATAAAAAATACTATTATTGACTGAATCTCTCACCATAGAGTGATATCGCAGTCGACGACATTTTTTTGCCAATTCCCCATTGCTTGTCAAAAGCGTTGAACAGCTAGACAGCCTCCTAAGAAAACCAGAAAAACGAGAAACAATTGCAAAATCTGTCTGCAAATCAATTCCCGCATGAACCCCACTAGAATTCATCAGCCCCAAAGAATAGCTCAAGTCTTCAATAATATTGACATGATACTTTTCTTTCATCTTATGAAAGGGGTCCATATTCGTCAATCCGCCAACATGAGAAACAACAATAGCTTTTATTCGATCTCTTGCTCCATTTTCAAGTAATTCCTCACATTGCTCAGGAAGCATTGCTAGTGTCGAAGGATCAATATCTACAAACAATGGCTCCGCATCAAACAAACGAATACATTCTGGAACCATAGGATGACAATAAATTGAACAAATCACACGATGATTTCTTTTTAAACCAAGGGCTCTAAAAGCAAGCAAAAGAGCGCAATGATCAGCTTGAGTCGCAATTGCATATTTAGATCTTGTAATTTTGATGATCTCCTCTTCATACTTTTCAATACACTTTTCACGATCACCAAGCATATACCCCCAATCAGTGCTTAGATTTGAGTGCTTTCTAACCACATCAGATAGATTTCGTAAGTCTTCCTCCTGAAAAAATTCAAGAAAAAATGGGATGCTCTTTATCATCCGATCCTCCATGTCTAAAAATTTTTATGTTTTGTGTTTTAAATTTGTTTTTCCATATCCGATCAAGTATCTTTCCTAAATTTTTTTTAGAATGTTTCCCTTGCATTGTATCAAGAACTAAATTTAAATTAGAACAATTTAAATTTTTATAATCTATTTTTCTCAAGATAGAATCAATTTCATCATAAGAAAGCCCTATTTCTTTCTCATCACTTTGCCCCTCGTATAAATCAGCACTTGGCGCCTTACAGATAATCTTTTCTGGAACTTGCAAAAACCTTGCAAGTTCAAAAATTTCAGTTTTGAATAAATCTCCAATTGGATTAATCGCACAGGCCAAATCTCCATAAATTGTCCCATATCCCAACATCAATTCACTCTTATTGCTTGTCCCGACAACAAGCGAACGATCCCTCTGGGAGCGATCATACAAAAGCATCATTCTAGTCCTAGCGCAAAAATTTCCATATCGCAATTGATCTATCTCTTCATATGATCCAAACACTCTTTCATAAGGCTCAAGAGGAATAATTTCATAAGGAATCTTAAGCAACTCTGTTAATATTTTTGCATCTTCAAAATTCTCTTGAGATCCTCTCAAAGAAGGCATTAGAAGAGCTTTTGCATTGCTTCCAAATGCTTCTTTACATACAAAAGCCACAACAGCGCTATCAATCCCTCCACTCAATCCAAAAATAACGCGTTCAAACCCTTTCTCTTTTACTTCACTTTTCAAAAAATCAATCATTTCTTCTTTGAGAATCCTCATCTCTCTGCTCATCTTACACTCTCCCTAAAAGTAAATCTTTAAATCTCTCTTATCCTCTAGATTGTGAATTGAGAAAGATTCTACAAAATTTTGTATTTCAAAATTTTTATTGTTCTGTCTCATTCAATCGATTTTTAAACTATAATCTTCAGTTTTGTCCGAAATATTTACGACAAGAAATAACACAAAAGGAGTATCAAGGATGAATAAAAGAAGAGATTTTATCGGCATGGCTCTAGGTGGAGGAGCGGCTTTAGGTGCTGCTGCTTCACTTGTTGCCATGAAGAGAACTTGGGATCCACTCCCTAATGTCGTATCTGCCGGCTTCACGACGGTAGATATTTCCTCTCTGCAAGAGGGTGAAATGATGACAGTTGAGTGGAGAAAGAAACCTGTTTATATCCTAAGGATGGCAAAAAATGATGCGGATGCACAAAACTTTTTAGGAAAAAGAAATTTTCAAATTGGTGATGCAATTTATACAATCGGGATTCAAGTCTGCACTCATCTTGGATGCATCCCAGGATATGATGCCAACAAAAAAGAATTTCTCTGCGCTTGCCATGGTGGAAGATTTAACTCATCAGGAATCAACGCCCCTGGAACCCCTCCTCCTAAACCCATGACAATCCCACCCTTTAAAATACTTGAAGATGGCAAAAAAATCTTGCTTGGAGAAGCAGGAGAAGAATACAATCAACTAAGCGATAAGGAGTAGAAAATGGCTGAAATTAAAAAAGCAAATGGGCTCATTGACTGGTTAGATCAGCGCCTTGCCGTTAGAAGCCTTACAAAAGTCTTAATGACAGAATATTGGATTCCTAAAAATATTAATTTCTTGTGGGCGATGGGGGTTTTACTCCTTGTCTTATTTTCAATGCTTTTTATCTCTGGCTTATTTTTATTAATGTATTACAAGCCCGATGTTAATCTAGCCTTTGATAGTGTTAATTACACTATTATGACAGAAGTTGCCTATGGATGGCTATGGAGAAATATTCACGCAGTTAGTGCAAGCATGGTTTTCCTTATTATCTATATTCACATGTTTGTTGGAATCTATTATGGCTCTTACAAACAAGGACGAGAAATGATTTGGATCACAGGAATGCTTCTCTTTGTGCTCTTTTCTGCAGAAGCCTTTAGTGGCTATATGCTTCCATGGGGACAAATGAGCTATTGGGCAGCTGTTGTTATTACAAACCTCTTTGGAGGAATCCCTTTTATTGGACCCGATATTGTTGAATGGATTAGAGGAGACTATAGTGTTGCAGATGCGACATTGACAAGATTTTTTATGCTTCATGTTTGCTTGCTTCCAGTGCTTATTATGGCTGTTATTGCAATCCATTTCTATAGCTTACGAATCCCTCATGTCAATAATGCTGAAGGAGAAAAATTAGATTTTGAAGCTGAGGCTCAAAAATACCTTGAAGGCAAGAAAAAAGAATCAAAGGTTATTCCATTCTGGCCAGCATTCTTATCAAAAGACATCTTTGTCATCTTTGTGTTTTTAGCACTCTTCTTTTATCTTGCTTGCTTTAACTTCAACTTTGCACTCGATCCAATTAATTTTGATCCTGCAAACAACCTCAAAACACCTGCACACATTTACCCTGAATGGTATTTCTTGTGGAGTTATGAAGTATTGAGAGGATTTTTCTTTAGTAGCAGTTTTGGTCTTGCAATGTTTGGGCTTGCAAATGTGATTTTCTTCATTCTTCCATTCCTTGATCGTAGCCCCGTGGTAGCTCCAGCACACAAAAGACCTGCATTTTTTGCATGGTTTGCTGTTTTACTTATTGACATGATTGTCTTGACAATCTATGGAAAGCTTCCTCCAGAGGGAATCAATGTCTGGATTGGATGTATTGCCTCAAGTGTCTTTATTGCACTTTTTATTATTCTTCCACTAATTACAAAGAATGAAAAAGCAGGAGGAAATCAATAATGAAAGAAATTAAAATCCTAGCTATCCTAGCTGTTATTGTTGGTGTAATTTATTGGGGTGTTGAACCCTTGGCTCACTCCGTTTTCCATCCACCTAAAGCACCAGCGGATTATCAATTCTCTGATCTAAAAGACTTGCAAGTTTCTCTACAAGGAAATGCAGAGAAAGGAAAAACTTTGGTTGAAGAAAATTGTGCAGGTTGCCACAATACAAAAACACCAGAGAACGAACTTAAAGCAAGAAATGCAAATGGAGTGATGGGGCCAGATCTTGATACGATGGGATATCTTTACGCTCCAGAGTTCCTAAGCGCGTTTCTCAAAGATCCACTCAAAGCAACTCTCTTGCAAGAAAAACTCAAAGGAAAAGAGGATCTCTATCAAATGAGTGCTTTGGCGGGAAGCCTTGATGATCAACAAATTGCTGATATCATCGCCTATCTTACTTCAATTGCCCCCAAGACAATGGGAGATCGTGAAGTTTTTGTTGATGCCTGCTCAAGATGTCACGATATCAAATATGATGGGATTAATGGGGTGAAAGGAATCAAAGTGGCCACGCCTTCAAACTTCTTGCAAGAATATCTTGGAGCTCCTGCACCAGATCTTTCAACAATGTTCAGAAGCAAAGGAGAACATTATCTTGCACTCTTTATCAATGATCCACAAAAAATGCTTCCTGGGGCCTCTATGCCTCGTATCGGTCTTACAAAACAGGCAGAAGCGCAAGTAATTGCATACATGGAAAGCATTGCTGATGCCAAAAAACAAGAAAGAGAATCTCTTGGTGTCAAGATTATCCTCTTCTGTATTGTTATGGCCTTTATTGCCTACTTATGGAAAAGAAAAATCTGGAAAGATTTACACTAATCCCCTCCCCCTAGGAGGGAAGTCATACTTCCACTTATTAAAATTTCACTATTTTCTTTGCTTTGAACTCAATATAAGTTTCTATAAAAATACACAAATATAAAATACTATATCCTTTATTAAGCACCCCAAAAAACCACCTTAATCCACTCTTCTGTATTCATTAAATGCAGATCAAAAACATCAAAGAGACAAGACCAATCAAATCTAAAATCACAAATTATATGCACAAATACACCACTTAATCTTCTTGGTTAAATGGCAATAAAGAACATGAAAGTTTTTTAGGGATGGTTATTTTTGGATAAAGCTTAAATAAAATTTAAAGAAGTTTAAAAAGCTAGCTATTGACCTTAATAGGAAATTTAATCACAGAAAACTTGAGCCAACAAAAATAAGCATAAACAAAGAGAAAAATTCTCTTTGTTTCTAAGGTTGTCTTACTGTCCAAGAAGCTCAAGATTGATAACAATCTTCACCTCATCGCCAACAACAGTATTTGGAACTCCCGACCCAATGTTAAAATCTTTACGATTGATTTTTCCCTCAAGCTCAAGAGCAGTTACATTTTTTTTCGTCTTTGGATGCACAACAACATCGCTCATCTCGGCATCAAACACAACTTCCCTGCTCACGCTTCCAAAAGTAAGGATTCCATACAATTTATCTCCTTCTTGTTTTGTCATCTTAAAATAACCCTTTGGGTTTTTTTTGACATCAAAAAAATCTGGAGATTTTAGATGATCATCTCTTTTTTCATTGTCTGTATTAATAGAATCAACAGCAATCTCACCCTCAAAAAAGTTGATCTTCTTATTTGCAGGATCTAGATCAATTTTCCCATTAAAGTTTTTAAAATTTCCTCCAACAGTACTCACAAGAAGATGCTTAACCTTGAATCCTATATTGGAATGAGCTGCATCAATCTTGTATTCATCAGCCCCTAAATTTGCAGCTAGGATTAGTCCTGCCATCATTAAAACTTTTTTCATTATCTTTCCTTGCAATATTTTCTAAAAGAGGAAACCCTCTTTTAGATTGTAGGAACTATTCTTAAATAAAAAATTAATTCCCCTACTTTGCAAAACTAATCTTCTCAAGCATCTTAATGCGATGATGGCATTCCTGAATTCCTAAGACAAAAATTGTTTCGGCCATCCCAATCCCTCCCCCCTTCCCTAGAAGAGCCAAACGCAAGGGTTGTAAAAATTCTCCAGCTTTAAGTGAATACTGACTCATAAAGGCTTTGCTTTTCTCTTCAAGCTCACTCACACCTAATCCCTCTGTCAGTCCACCAATAAATTTCTTAAGATTCTCTATTATTTCTAAGCTCAAGCGTGATTGCATTTTCGCATCATAACTCTTTGGAGCCTCTAAAACTTCCCTCACACCATTGGCAAATGCTACAAGAGTATAATTCCTCTCCTTAAGCGCCTCAAAAAGCACCTCAAGTTTATCTCCCTCCATCTTCACCTCACAACCATATTCTTCAAGCATCATCCTAAGCTTTTGATTATCCATTTCGCGGATGTAGTGGTTATTGAGCCAATCAAGCTTAGATTGGTTGTAGCAACTTGCAGATTTATTCAGCTCATAAGGAGAGAAAAGTGCAAGCATCTCTTGCATACTAAAAATCTCTTGATCCCCGCTACTCCATCCAAGCCTTACAAGGAAATTAAGCAATGCTTCGGGCAAATATCCCATTTCTTTATATTCCATCACATCAGTTGCTCCATCACGCTTGCTTAATTTCTTCCCTTCAGGATTGAGAATCATTGGCACATGATAAAACTTAGGAATCTGAAAACCAAGTGCCTCATACACAACAATCTGCTTAGGAGTATTGGTCGTGTGATCATCTCCCCTAATAACATCAGTCACGCCCATTAATGCATCATCAATAGCCACGACAAAATTATAAGTTGGGGTTCCATCACTTCTTGCAATGATAAAATCATCCACTTCTTTTGCTGCAATCTCAATGCGTCCCTTTACGCCATCTTCAAACGCGATTACCCCCTCAAGTGGTGTTTTGATTCTCACCACAGGATCAATTCCATCAGGTGGAGTTCCCTTAAAATCTCTGTAGCGATTATCATATCTTGGAGGAAGTTTATTTGCTCTTTGTTCTTCTCTCAAAGCATCAAGCTCTTCTTTGGTCATATAGCAATAATACGCCTTCCCCTCATCTAAAAGTTGTTGGATATATTGTTTGTAAATTTCAAAACGTTGTGACTGATAAACCACATCTCCATCATAGCTCAGTCCTGTCCATTCAAATGCCTTAATAATAGCATCTGTAGCCTCTTGAGAATTTCTTTGCAAATCAGTATCTTCAATTCGAAGCAAAAATTTGCCTCCATTAGATTTGGCATACAAATAATTAAATAATGCTGTCCTTAGTCCTCCAATATGCAAATACCCTGTAGGAGAAGGTGCAAATCGTGTGATTACACTCATTTTAGATTCCTTAAGAAATAGATAATTTTAAGACAGCAATTTTATCCTTAAATATCATAAAATACACAATTTTGAAGTTTTCTAAGTTGGACAAAATCGATGCTAATTGCAGTTTTATTTCATATGGGAATCATTGCAGAATCTATGAGTGGCGCATTGGCTGCTGGACGCCACAAAATGGATCTTTTTGGTGTATTTTTTATCTCTTTTGCAACAGCTTTAGGAGGAGGAAGCATTCGGGATGTCTTATTCAATCACTACCCTCTTTTATGGGTGCAATCTCCACACTATATTTTGATTGTTCTAGTTTCTTCTTTGATTGCAACGCGTATTGCCTACTTCATCAATCGATTAGAGCGATTGTTTCTTACTTTTGATGCTATTGGATTGGCTGTTTTTAGCACGATAGGGGCAAAAATTGTGATTGGAATGGGATATGACCTTACTTTAGCAATGATTGGAGCAATGATTACAGGAAGTTTTGGGGGAATCTTACGAGATTTATTTTGCAATAGCATGCCTCTAATTTTCAGAAAAGAACTCTATGCATTTGTCGCAATGCTTTGCGGGGCAATCTATTGGTTTTCTTATCCCTTTTTGGGAGAAGAGCTTGCAACTTTATGTGCAATTGGAATTGGTTTTATTGTAAGAATGATTGCGATTAGGTATAAAATCTCACTTCCTACTTTCATTTTTGAAACCAAAGAAAAATCATAGGAAAAGCCATGACACTTGCTCTCAAATATCGCCCCACTCAATTTCAAGATTTGGTTGGACAACATAGCGTTTCTCAGACACTTTCGCTTGCCCTCAATCAAAATAAAATTTCCAATGCTTATCTTTTTAGTGGCTTAAGAGGAAGTGGGAAAACAAGTTCGGCTCGGATCTTTGCCCGCGCATTGCAATGCGATCAAGGGCCTACAAGCACACCTTGTGGAATCTGTGATAACTGCAAAGCTTCACTTGAAGGAAGGCATATTGATATTATCGAGCTTGATGCTGCATCAAATCGCAAAATCGATGATATTCGAGATCTTATTGAACAAACCAAATATAAACCTGGCTTTGGGCGTTATAAAATTTTTATCATCGATGAAGTTCATATGCTGACAAAAGAGGCTTTTAATGCTCTTTTAAAGACCCTAGAAGAACCTCCTTCTTTTGTCAAATTTATTCTTGCCACAACAGACCCTCTTTTGCTTCCTGCGACTATTCTTAGCCGAACTCAGCATTTTAGATTCAAAAAAATCCCTCATAAAAATGTCATCGAACACATTGCGCACATTTTGCAAAAAGAACAAATCCCTTATGAAGAAGAAGCGCTCAATATGATTGCGCGTAGCGGATCAGGAAGCCTTAGAGATACACTCACACTGCTTGAGCAAGCCATTATTTTTGGAGATAATCAAATCACGCTTAGTGGTGTAACAGATATGCTTGGCATCATCGATCCACAAATTCTAGAAAAATTTTTTGATGCTATTGTTACAAAAAATGAAGCTCAAGCAAATGAGCTTCTTAATCTTATGCAGGAATATGAGTGCGAAATGGTGCTTGATGAGATGCTCCTTTTTCTCAAAGAAAAAGCATTGACAAAAACTTTCAACACCACTTTACTCAATCGTTTTTTCTCTATCCTTGCTCAAAGTAAAACTCTCCTTTCGCTCAACAGTGATGGAGAGTTTGTTTTGATTTTGAGCCTCCTTAAAATGCAAGAAGCTACAAAACTTAGAGATATTCACACTCTTATTTCTTCTTTTGAGCAACACACTTTGCCTGAATTGCAAAACCATCCCACTACCCAAAGTCAAAATACTCCACCCCAAACAGAACAAACTCAGCCAAATACAGAAATACAAAGCTATACACAAGACTCATCATCCCCCCATCACCCCCCCTTTCAATCTCTTGTTGAAAGACTTTATGATAGGCACTATCATCTTGGAGAATGCTTTGAAAAAAATATTCAATTCATCGATTTTAAAGATTCTATTCTTCTTCTTAAGAGCATTGCAACCCTTCAAGAAGATAAAAATCTACTCAGAGAACAATTTCCTCTCATCAAAACATTTGTCCACCAAATCTTTGGAGAACAAACCCAAATCAAATTTCAGCAAGATTCTACTCACAATACATCTCATCTCTCGCCAAGCAATACACATCTTCCAGATTTATCTCACTCGCCAGAATCTAATCCATCTACGCCACCCAATCAAACCTCCCCTCAAATCCAACAAACCCAAGAAGAGCCCGCTAGCTCCTCTTCGCCCAATCCCCCAGCATCACCACAAACTTTTGCAATCAAACATCAAACACTTCTAGGCAATCTCAAAAAACATCTTCAAGTCGATTTAACGACCGCCAAAAGGATCTAAAGTGCAGATCTTTTCTTCCTTGCAACAAACAATTAATCATCTCATTCCCCTTCTTTCTCCCCACCACATTGTCTTATTACGCGGAGATTTAGCAAGCGGAAAAACAACCCTTATTCAAAACCTTGCTCAAAAAATCAACCTCTCCTTCCCAGTAACCTCCCCAACATTTGGGATCCAGAACATCTACTCATCTAGCTCGCTTACCCTTTTTCATTATGATTTGTATCGCAAATCACTCGCAGAATGTCTTGAATTAGGATTATTGGATATGCTTGATACTCAAGGATGGCATTTTGTTGAATGGGGAGATGAAACACTAGAAGGAATCCTAAAAGAAAGTGGTTTTGCTATGATTATTGTTACAATTGTCAAAAACGGAACAAATCGAACCTACAGGATATCTCAATGAACGTCTTAAAAGCCATTCATCTTAGCAAACAAATCAAAAAAACAAATATTGTCAATGATGTTTCTGTAGAGGTAAAAAGCGGTGAAGTTGTTGGACTTTTAGGACCTAATGGAGCAGGAAAAACAACGACTTTTTATATGATCTGTGGCCTTTTGAGACCCACAAGTGGCAATGTTTATCTTAACGATATAGAGATTTCTCATTATCCATTACATAAACGCTCCAATCTTGGCATTGGCTATCTCCCACAAGAATCAAGCATCTTCAAAGAGCTGAGCGTAGAAGAAAATCTAATGCTAAGTGCAGAAATTTCTATCAAAGACAAAAAAGAAAGACGGCATATGATTGAAGAGATGCTCAGTGCTTTTAATATCGAGCCTATTCGAGCTAGAAAAGGAGTTAGTTTAAGTGGAGGAGAAAGACGCAGAGTAGAAATTGCACGCGCTCTAGTCAAAAATCCAAAATTTGTTTTGCTAGATGAACCATTTGCGGGTGTTGATCCACTAGCTGTCATTGATATTCAAAAAATTATTGAAAAGCTTGTCTCTATGGATATTGGTGTCCTCATCACTGATCACAATGTGCGAGAAACTTTGGCAGTTTGTGATCAAGCCTATGTCATCAAAAGTGGAACACTTCTTACAAGTGGAAAGGCTAGCGAGATCTACAATGACGAACTGGTTCGCAAACATTATCTAGGCGAAAACTTCAAAGCATGAAAACAGGCCTAAGGCTCAACCAAAGCACAAAAACAAAACTCTCCACAACACTTAAAAATTGGCTTCCCATCCTTCAAAGCTCCAATGAGGAACTTGAGGAAACACTCAATGAGATGATTAAAGACAACCCTTATGCAGAAGTCAAAAATCATTCAATGCAAACTTTTACACATCAAAATGCACAAAATAAGATTCCCAAAAAAAGCAAAGGTGCTCCGGAAGGATTTGAAAATTTTTGCTTTTATGAGGAGAGTCTTTATCAAATCCTGCAAGATCAAATTGCACCCCCTTTATTTCCCACACCCCTCTCCCAAGAAATTGCACAAGAAATCATTGAGAATCTTAATCAAGAGGGATACTTTGAGGGTGATTTGGAAAAAATTGCACAAAATCACTTTTGTTCTTCTTGTGAGGTAGAAAAAATTCGCAAACGCTTTGCTTATCTTGAACCCTACGGAATTGGCGCACTAGATTGCTTTGAATCATTTCATTTTCAACTACAGCAAAGCGAACTCAATGGAGATGCTTATACATTGGCAGATGAAATTTTGCAAGATCTCAATAATCACTTTAAATACAAAAACCATCCCCTCTATCTTCAAGTAATGCAAACCATCAAAAGCTTCAAAAACCCTCCAGCTATTGACTTTCTAGCCCAAGAACAATATATCAAGCCCGATTTATTTGTCTACTTTGATGAAGGAAAGATTGAAGTCAAACTCAATGATTTTGCCTCTCCCAGTATTGAAATTGACTCCTCTATCCAACTTATGGCATCTAAAAACATTCAAGAGCAATTCATCAAAACCAAACTCAAAGAGGCTCGATTGCTTGTTGATGCTCTTGAAATGAGAAAAGCAACACTGCAAAAGATTGGCTTAATGATTGTGGAATATCAATATGACTTTTTTCATGGAGGCGAAATCAAACCCATGAAACTAAAAGATTTAGCCGATGAGTTTGGACATGCGCCAAGCACCATATCAAGAGCGATCTCGAACAAATACTTAGAATGCGATCGAGGAATCTTTCCTATCAAAAGTTTTTTTTCTACTGCACTTGATGAAGATATCAGCAATAGCGCGATCAAAGATTTTATTTTGGATCTTATTAAAAATGAAAATCGCAAAAA
Organism: Helicobacter kayseriensis; assembly: GCF_021300655.1. Classification (NCBI taxonomy): domain Bacteria; kingdom Pseudomonadati; phylum Campylobacterota; class Epsilonproteobacteria; order Campylobacterales; family Helicobacteraceae; genus Helicobacter; species Helicobacter kayseriensis. Next base: position 168,121 of record NZ_JAJTNB010000002.1, on the reverse strand, counting down.
ACCTCTCAGTGATTCTAAAATTCTAGAACTGATTGAAGCGAAATTTGGCATCAAAATCGTGCGAAGAACAATCACAAAATACAGACAAAAACTCAATATTGCAAGCTCAAGTGAGCGCAAAAAGTTATATGAGATGAGCCTATGAAACTCATTGATCTTTTGCAAACTTCCAATCAAACCCTCATAGAATCGACACTACAAAAACGCTTTTCTCAAAATCTCACTTTTTTTTCCTCTATCAATCCAAAACTTTATGAAAAGCTTCTGCTCCCTCCCCAAAACTACAATCTCTTTTTTGATCAAGAAGGCATCAATCTCATTCATCTTCCCAATCATTCTTTTGTTTATCCCAAGACCAATCACCAACATTTATTTTTGCAAACTCACCTAGATCTTGCACACTCCCCTTTGCAAAATCCCAAATGGCTTCTTTCGCACAACCATCTCTATCTACAAAAAATGGATACAAATCGTTTCCCAATCACAGGAGAAGTCATCAATCAAATGATTGATTCTCTAGATCAGCTTGGAGGAGTTGGACACTTTCACCTTCCCTCATCATTTTTGCCAAATACTTGTATCTATGGGGCTTTAGGGGGGCTATTTCTTCAAATTCTAATTGATGAGGGAGTATTTTTTCATTCTCTTTTGTGGTTTGAAGAAGAAATTGATTTCTTTCGTATTGCCCTATTTTTTGTAGATTTCCCACTTCTTTTTGAAAGATGTGCCAAACGCTCTTGCTATCTCTTCGTGCAAGATCTCATCAGTCGTCATCTCATCAAACAATATTTTCAATCTCACAAAATCACAAACAATTTTTTACGACTTGAGCTTTCTCTTTATTCCTCTCCAAAGATTGAAAATGCCAAGCAAATCGTGCATGAAATGCATGCAAAAAATTCTCGCGGTTGGGGAAGTTTTGAAGATGAAGTCATTGGACTTAAAAACACACTTCACAATCTCGCCTCACCTCCCCCCATCCTATCTGCCCCTAGGCGAATTGATATTCCCATATGTGTGGTTGGCAATGGCTCAAGTCTCAATAGCTTCATTCCTTTTATTCAAAAAAACCAAGATAAAATGATTATTTTTAGTTGTGGAACCGCACTTAAAGTGCTCAAAAATCATCATATTCGACCAGATTTTCAAATTGAAATTGAACGCATTGACTATCTTTATGATGTCCTCAAAGATGCCCCATTGGATGACACTCCACTAATTGCAGGGAATATGATCAACCCATCTGCCCTTGCCCTAGCAAAAGAAAAGTTTCTCTTTATGCGAGGAGGAAGCGCAAGCGCATATTTAATCCGCTCTTTTATTCTTGAGCTTAGCTCACCTTTTGTAGGAAATGCTGGAGTTGCACTTGCCTGCGCATTAGGAAGCGATGTGATTTTATGTGGATTGGATTGCGGATACATTGAAGGACAAAGCAAACATGCCAAGGGCAGTTTTTATGGAGAGGAGACAACAGAGATTCCAAGAGATGCTTTTGAAGTCCAAGGGAATCAAAACAAAAAAGTTTATTCCACTTCTATTTTTTCTCTCTCATCAGAGATGATGAGTTTAGCAATCAACCACTTTAAACCCAATCATGTTCTCAATCTCGGAGATGGAGCCTACATTCAAGGAAGTAGAAGCATAAAAGTTGAGGAATTTGAACTTAAACCCAAAAATAAAACTCAGGCAATTGATTTATTAAAACAATGCTTTTCTAAGCCCTCTACACAATTTGATAAAAAAGAATTTATCAACCAATGTCAGACCTTTATTGATCGGCTTAAAGAAATGCTTCAAGTCTCAATTCATAGTAAAGAAGAACTTTTCACCCTTATTGATTCTATTTATTATTTTTGTCTATCTCAAAGCGCATCCAATCCTAGTATCGGAACCCTTTTTGAAGGAAGCGTCTCACATATTTTGCATAGCCTAATGCTCTGTGCACTTCACTATCCACACAATCTCATCACTCCACTTTATGCACAATGTCTTGATTTGATTCTTATTGCACTTGATAAATACAAACTTAAATTAAGGCTTATTCTTTAAAAAGACTAAGGAAGCTATTCTAAGGTAAAAAAAAGGGGGGGGGAGCAAGGAGTGGGAATTTATCCCTTTCTTTGCTCTGTAATTTCTTTTGCAATATTTGAAGGAACTTCACCATAATGATCAAATTCCATTGTATAAGTACCGCGCCCCTGAGTTGCTGATCGAAGATCTGTAGAGTAGCCAAACATCTCAGCCAAAGGAACAAAGGCATTGACAATCTTTAATCCCATACGATCATCCATTGAGTTAATTTGTCCTCTTCTTCGATTGAGATCCCCAATCACATCACCCATATATTCCTCAGGAACCTCTACTTCTACTTTCATCATTGGTTCAAGCAATACAGGATTTGCTTTGCGGCACGCATCTTTAAATGCCATAGATCCTGCGATCTTAAATGCCATTTCCGAACTATCCACATCGTGATAGCTTCCATCAAACAATGTAATTTTAAAATCAACGACAGGATAGCCAGCCAATACACCATTTTGCATAGCCTCTTGAATCCCTTTATCAACAGCAGGAATATATTCTTTTGGAATCACCCCACCAGAGATCTCATTGACAAATTCATATCCACTTCCAGCCTCTTTGGGTTCAAGCTTAATAAAGACGTGTCCGTATTGTCCACGACCACCAGATTGCTTAGCATATTTGCATTCTTGCTCTACAGAACTTCTAATTGTTTCACGGAACGCAACTTGAGGTTGTCCAATCTCTGCTTCAACCTTAAATTCACGCTTCAAACGATCGACAATAATTTCAAGATGCAACTCACCCATTCCACCAATCAGAGTCTGACCAGTTTCTTCTTGAGTACTTACTCTAAAGCTGGGATCTTCTTCAGCAAGCTTTCCAAGAGCTACTGCCATTTTTTCTTGATCTGCTTTTGTCTTTGGCTCAACAGCAATATGAATTACAGGCTCTGGGAACTCCATTCTTTCCAAGATTACAGGATCTTTTTCAGAACAAAGTGTATCTCCAGTTAGCGTATCCTTCAAGCCAACAAATGCGCAAATTTCTCCCGCATAAACTTCTTTAATATCTTCTCTTTTATTTGAATGCATTTTAAGAAGACGTCCAACTCTTTCTTTCTTGCCTTTAGTTGAGTTGAGTACATAGCTTCCAGATTCAAGCATTCCTCGATAAACACGCACAAAAGTCAATTGTCCCACAAATGGATCTGTCATGATTTTGAAAGCAAGACCAGCAAACTCTCCATTATCCCCAGATTGAACACTAATTTCTTCTTCAGTTTTTGGATCAATACCTTTAATATCAGCAACTTCTGTTGGAGCAGGCAAGAAATCAATCACTGCATCAAGCAATGTTTGAACACCTTTATTTTTAAAAGAAGATCCACAAAGCATTGGAACAAGATTCATACTCAAGCATCCAGCTTTAATCCCTTTCTTGATTTCCTCAACACTCAATTCTTCTCCACCAAGATATTTTTCCATCAAAGCTTCATCTTGCTCTGCAGCAGCTTCTACAAGTTTCTCTCGATACTCATTAGCTTTATCGACCAAATCTGCGGGGATTTCTTCAATATCGTATTTTGCCCCCATTGTTTCATCATTCCAAACAATTGCTTTCATCGCAATAAGATCAACAACACCCTTAAAGCTATCTTCTGCCCCGATTGGGATGTTGATTGGCACAGGATTGGCCTTAAGTCTTGCTTTAATTTGCTCTTCTACATTATAGAAGTTAGCTCCTATCCTATCCATTTTGTTAACAAAAACCATGCGTGGAACACCATATTTATTAGCTTGTCTCCAGACTGTTTCACTCTGAGGCTGAACTCCACCTACAGAACAAAACACAGCAACAGCTCCGTCCAAAACCCTCATAGAACGCTCAACTTCAATTGTAAAATCTACGTGTCCAGGAGTATCAATCAGGTTGATTTGGCAATCCTTCCAAAAACATGTTGTTGCAGCTGAAGTAATTGTAATTCCTCTTTCTTTTTCTTGCTCCATCCAATCCATTGTCGCAGCACCATCATGGACTTCACCAATCTTATGGCTTACACCTGTATAAAACAAAATTCTTTCAGAAGTTGTTGTTTTACCTGCATCAATGTGTGCAGCAATACCAATATTTCTAATTCGATTTAAAGGGGTTTTTCTTGCCATTTGTTGTCCTTATTTATGAGTTTATTAGAAGATAAACATCTCCCAAAATTGGGAAATGTAAAAATACAAAATTATTACCAGCGATAGTGAGCAAAGGCTTTGTTAGCTTCAGCCATTTTATGAACATCTTCTCGTTTTTTAAATGCTGCACCTCTATCATTGGCTGCATCAATAAGCTCATTTGCCAAACGATCAATCATTGTTCTCTCATTTCTCTTTCTTGTTGCTTCCAAAATCCAACGAATAGAAAGAGATTGTTGTCTTGCGGGGCGCACTTCAACCGGGACTTGATAAGTCGCTCCCCCAACTCTTCGACTTCTAACTTCTACAAGAGGCTTAACTTTTTCAAGGGCTTTTTCAAAAGTCTCAATTCCCTTTTCTCCACTTTTTTCTTCAATCTTGTTAAATGCTGCATAAATAATTTTTTCAGCAACACTTTTCTTTCCGTCATACATCATTTTGTTGATGAATTTTGTCACAACCTTGTTTCCATAAACTGGATCACCCAAAACCTCTCTAACTGGAGCTTTTCTTCTTCTCATTCACACCTTCCTTTATTTTTTATCTGCTTTTGCTTTTTTTGCACCATATTTACTGCGTGATACAGTTCTCTTTGCAACACCAGCTGTATCTAGAGCCCCTCTAATAATGTGATATTTTACACCTGGCAAGTCCTTCACCCTTCCCCCTCTAACCAAAACAATAGAGTGCTCTTGCAAGTTATGACCCTCACCAGGAATATAGCTAATCACTTCGACCTTGCTTGTTAATTTTACTTTTGCAACTTTTCTCAAAGCTGAGTTTGGTTTTTTAGGAGTTGTAGTATATACACGAGTACAAACTCCTCTTCTTTGAGGACACTCCATTAACGCTGGAGATTTTGTCTTCTTGACAACTTTTTTTCTTTCTTTTCTAATCAATTGATTTATCGTAGGCACTTTTTTTCCTTTTTGCAAAAATTAAATCAAAAAATGCGAAAATTTTACAATATTTTTCGCATTTTTTCTACTTTCCCCTAATTGATCTGATACCTAAATTTCATATTTTTATACAGTCCTGTTCCAACAGGAATCATTCTTCCAAGAACAACATTCTCTTTAAGGTCCTCTAAGCGATCTGTTTTTGCCGCGATAGAGGCCTCTGTAAGAACTTTTGTTGTTTCTTGGAAAGAAGCAGCAGAGATAATACTGTCACTTCCTACAGCTGCTCTTGTGATTCCAAGAAGCACAGATTCAGCAATCGCTGGAGAACCTCCAAGTCTTTGAATCCGCTCATTCTCTTCCTTAAAGTGACGCTTACTTACCAAATCCCCTTCAATAAACTTAGTATCGCCACTATCAACAATTTTGACTTGACGCAACATTTGAGACACAATAATCTCAATATGCTTATCAGCAATACTCACCCCTTGTCTTCGATACACTTGTTGTACTTCACTGATAATGTATTTATGAAGTTCTTTCTCTCCACTGATTCTTAAAATATCGTGACTTGAAATTACTCCATCTGTCATTGCTTCTCCAGCATGAATGAATTCATTTTGATGGACTAAGATTTTCTTATTTTTGTCAATCAAGTATTCACATACACGCCCATCCTCTGCTGTAACAATGATTTTTTCTTTTCCTCTTACAGGCTTTCCAAAACTAATCACACCATCAAGCTCAGAAAGAACCGCCATATCTTTTGGCTTTCTTGCTTCAAAGAGTTCTGAAACTCGAGGTAGACCCCCTGTAATGTCTTTAGATTTTGCAAGGGCCTTAGGCGTTTTGGCAATAATATCAGCAACATTGACATGCATCTCATCAGCAACCATAATGGAACTCTTAGCCTCCAAACGGTAGCTCACCCTTTCTCCATTTTGATCTTCAATGACAATTGCAGGTTTATACACACTTGAGAAGTACTCATTGACAACCAATGAAGTCTGTCCTGTTGTTTCATCTACTTGTTCAGCCACAGTGATTCCAGGAATAATATCTTCATAGCTTACTCTACCCGAAATTTCTGCAATCACTGGAGTACTGTATGGATCCCACATTGCAATCACAGGTTGAGCAACTGATGCTTGTGTAATTAATTCATTTTGCGCCACTTTATCCCCATCTGCAACCACAATGTTTGAGCCTTTTGCAATATAGTGTCTTGAAACTTCTCGATCATTTTCATCTACTATGACGGCAAAGACTCCATCATTTTCGACTTGATCTTTGGCTTTAAACTGCACTCTTTGCAATGAATCTACCTCAAGCTTATAGTAATGCACGGCTCCTGAAGTTTGCGCATAAATATTTTGAGCAATCGAAACTCCTTCTTTGATCAATAGCTCACTTCCATAAGGAATCCTATTTGGAACATTCCATCCATCTTTGATGATATCAACAATGCTATCACCCTCTTGAATATTTGCATCATGCTCATAAGGAAGGTAAATTTTTCCTTCAATTTTTCCACTGATACCGGCAAGCTCATTGGGCTTAACCAAATCATCTTTTCTCAATGTAAAGCGCGCTTGCTCTTTCTTAGAGATCACGCTCACAATGACTTCATCATGAGCAATTTCGATGCCAATCTTTCCATCAAATGGCGCAAAGATTTTTGGCTCAACAATCAAGATTGATGCATTTCTGCGATTTGCAATAATCTCTTTTCCTTCTTTATTAGTAAAGGTCTTAATATTGTAATAGCGAATATAACCTTCACTTGTTGCCACAACCTGTCTTTCTTCTGCGCTTCTTGAGGCTGTTCCACCGATATGGAATGTTCTTAGAGTAAGCTGTGTTCCAGGCTCACCGATTGATTGAGCAGCAAGAACCCCTACGGCCTCTCCAGGTTTAACCATTTTTCCTTCACCCAAATTGAGTCCATAGCATTTTGCACAGATTCCTCGTTCAGCTTTACAAGTCACAGGGGTACGGATAATGACAGATTTAAGCCCAATTTCTTTGATTTTTTGAGCCATTTCTTCATCAATCATTGTACCTTCGCTAACAACCACTTCATTTGTAATTGGATCAATTGCATCCTTAGCCAAAACACGACCATAGATTCGCTCTTCCATTGGCTCAATCATTTCGCTTCCAACAGTAATATCAGTGATTTCAACACCCTCATGTGTTCCACAATCCTCCATCACAACCTTAACATTTTGCGAAACGTCAATCAGTTTTCTTGTCAAATAACCAGCATTTGCTGTTTTTAAAGCGGTATCAGCTAGACCTTTTCTCGCACCGTGAGTTGATGTAAAGTACTCCAATACATTCAATCCCTCTTTAAAGTTTGAGACAATAGGTGTTTCAATGATTGTTCCATCAGGCTTTGCCATCAATCCACGCATTGCCGAAAGCTGACGAATCTGAGCAGCACTTCCTCTCGCTCCAGAGTCAGCCATCATATAAATTGAATTAAAGCCTCCCTTATCATTTTCAACAAGATTCATCATCTCCTTACTCATATTATTATTGGTTTCTGTCCAAATATCAATAATTTTGTTATAGCGTTCTTGCTCAGTAAGAAGTCCAGATTCAAATTGAGCTTGAATTTCTTTGACTTTTGCTTTTGCAGCATCAATCACAGATTGCTTACTTTCAGGAACAATGATATCTGCAGCAGAAATTGAGACACCAGCTTTTGTTGCATATTTAAATCCTAGATCTTTTAAGCTATCCAAGAAGGTGGCACTAATTCCGATTCCGCCTTCCTTATAGACATAATCAATCAATGCACCAATATCTTTTTTCTTCATCACTCTATTCCACAAATGAACAGGCACAAAATCAGGCAATACAGACTTGAGAATCATTCTCCCTGCTGTTGTTTGAATCATCTTTTGATTGCAAGAGACACGAATATTGGCATTAATATCAAGATCTCCCACCTCTAAGGCCATCATAATCTCATTGATTCCGCTATAGAGTTTATGCTCACCTTTTACTTTTTCCTTGCTCAATGAGAGATAATAAAGCCCCAAAACCATATCTTGGCTAGGCACAGCTACTGCTTTTCCACTTGCAGGAAGCAAAATATTCATCGAGCTTAGCATCAAAACCTTACACTCAGTAATAGCTTCTTGCGAAAGAGGGACATGGACAGCCATCTGATCCCCATCAAAATCTGCGTTGAAAGCAGAACAAACAAGAGGATGCAACTGAATTGCCTTTCCATCAATCAGTTTAGGATGGAAAGCTTGAATTGATTGCTTATGAAGTGTTGGCGCACGATTGAGCAATACAGGATAACCCTCAACAACTTCTTGCAAGCATTCCCAAACTTCATTACTTTTTTGCTCAATAATTTTTTTGGCTTGCTTTAATGTTGTTGCATAGCCTTTTTCTTCAAGCTTAGCAAGTAAGTGAGGTTTAAAGAGCTCAAGAGCCATATTTTTAGGCAATCCACACTGATCCATTCGAAGATTTGGACCAACAACAATAACGCTTCTTCCTGAGAAATCCACACGCTTTCCAAGAAGATTCTGACGGAATCGCCCTTGCTTTCCTTTGATAATTTCAGAGAGTGATTTTAATGGCCGCTTATTGGCACCCTTCACTGCATTTGCATTGCGTCCATTATCAAAAAGAGCATCAACTGCTTCTTGGAGCATTCTTTTCTCATTGCGGATAATGATCTCTGGTGCATCTAGCTCCATCAACCTCTTAAGACGTTGATTTCGGTTGATCACCTTACGATACAAGTCATTCACATCACTTACGGCAAACTTACCTCCATCTAATGCAACCAATGGTCTCAAATCTGGTGGAAGAACTGGCAAGACACTGAGTATCATCCACTCTGGGCGATTTCCTGAAGCTACAAAACTTTCAACTACTTTAAGACGCTTAATAATTGTCTTCTTCTTAGCTTCTGAATTTGTGCTTTTGACCTCTTCTTTCAAGCTAGCCAAAAGTGCAACCAAATCAAGCCCCTCAAGCAAGTCCCTAACTGCCTCTCCTCCCATTTGAGCAACAAACCCTGTCATTTCAAAGCGTTGATTAATACTTTGGAATTGTTCTTCATTCAAAACATCATATTTCATTACAGGCTTTGTTTTTTCATTATCATAGTAAGCCTCACCTGCTTCCTTAACAATGTAAGCCTCATAATAAAGCACTCTTTCTAAATCTTTAACTTTCACCCCTAAAAGCGTTCCAATTCGGCTTGGCAATGAACTCACATACCAAATATGAGCCACAGGACTCACAAGCTCAATATGCCCCATTCTTGAACGTCTCACTTTTGCACTTGTTACTTCAACACCACACTTCTCACAAACAATGCCTTTATAGCGCATCTTCTTGTATTTGCCACACAAACACTCATAATCACGCACAGGTCCAAAAATCTTTGTACAGAATAACCCGTCTCTTTCTGGCTTAAGTGTTCGATAATTGATTGTCTCTGGCTTTTTAACCTCGCCATTTGACCAAGAAAGAATCTTCTCTGGACTTGCCAATACAAGCTGGAAGGCATTGAAATCTTTTGGACGACTATCTTCTTTGATTGTCAAAAGTTGAGGATTGCCATCTTCATCTTTTTCATCGCTATAAACATTAACATCAAGCCCCAAAGATTGCAATTCTTTTGATAAAACATAAAAGGTTTCTGGGATTTCAGATTCACCGATAGGCTCTCCACGCGTAATAGCTTTATATGCACGCACCCTTCCCTCTGTATCATCAGATTTAATGGTTAGCATTTCTTTAAGTGTGTGAGCTGCCCCATAAGCCTCTAAAGCCCAAACTTCCATTTCTCCAAATCTTTGTCCTCCAAATAGCGCCTTTCCTCCCACAGGTTGTTGCGTCACAAGAGAATAAGGTCCTGTGCTTCTTGCATGCACTTTTTCATCCACAAGATGGTGGAGTTTGAGCATATACATATACCCCACATTAACACGCTCTCTAATCTTTTCTCCTGTTTTTCCATCATAAAGATCACATTTTCCATCAGAAGCAATTTGGGCCATATCAAAGAGCTTGTCAAACTTTTCTTGCTCAATTCCTTCAAACACAGGAATAGCAAATTTAACACCTCGACTCCAATCTTTTGCATAAGCTAATAGCTCATCTTGAGTAAGTTGATCAACCCATTTTCTTACCTCTGAACTCTTAGGTGTTACAAGCTCAGCAACTTCAATAATCTTTTGTTTGACTGCCTCAAGCCAATCTCCAGTTTGTTGTTGCATCATCGCCTCAATTTGTTTTCCAAGATTCTTACCAACAAGCCCTAGATGCACTTCCAAGATTTGTCCGATATTCATACGGCTTGGAACCCCTAGAGGATTAAGAACAATATCTACAGCCTCTCCATCAGCAGTATAAGGCATATCTACTGAAGGCACAATATTTGAAACGATCCCCTTATTTCCATGGCGACCAGCCATTTTATCCCCAACCTTAAGCTTTCTTTTTGTTGCGATATAGATCTTAACAAGCTTAACCACTCCGCTAGGAAGAATGTCATCTTTTTCCAAAATCGCAAGTTTTTCTTCATGTTCTTCGCCAAGAGTCTTCTTCTGCTCCAAGAAATTATTCTTGATTTGTTCATATTGAGCCTGAACCTCTTCAGAATAGCTCTTGATAAGAGTATTTAGTGCAAAACGATTGATGTTTGCAATCTCTTCTTTAGAGATGCTCTCACCTTTTTGGTAGGTCTTCTCTCCAATTTTTGCATTTGCAATCAATTTTTCTTTTGCCAAAATTGAAGTGATTCTTAGCATTTCTTCTTTATTAAGCATTGTTAAGCGATCATGATGATCAACATCTAAAATAGCTTTTTCTTCTTCGTATGCACTGATGGCTCGTGCATCCTTTTCATATCCCTTCTTAGTGAAAATCTTAACATCAACAACAGTCCCCTCTAAAGACGGAGGACAATAAAGAGATTTATTGACAACATGCCCAGCTTTCTCTCCAAAAATTGCTCTCAAAAGTCTTTCTTCTGGAGTTGGCTTCACTTCTCCCTTTGGAGAAACTTTTCCAACAAGAATCATCCCCGAACTAACATATGTTCCAATCTTAACAATTCCACTTTCATCAAGATGTGCAATCTCTTCGCTTCTCACACCAGGAATATCAGCTGTAATTTCTTCTGCGCCGTGCTTGAGTTCTCTTGCTTCAATTTCTTTTTCATAAATATGAATTGAAGTAAAGGCATCATCTTTAATGAGTTTTTCATTGACAACAATCGCATCCTCAAAGTTATAACCATTCCATGGCATAAAAGCAACACGCACATTTTGTCCAAGAGCCAATTCCCCACTATCCATGCTTGGACCATCTGCAATCACTTGTCCTACTTCAACCTTTTCTCCCACTTTTACAATTGGATATTGAGAAAAACTTGTATTTTGATTGGTTCGAAGATTCTTCTGCAAAGCATAATGATCAATAAAGGCTCCATTTTCATCTTCACCCAATACATAAATATTTCTAGAATCAACACGTTCAATGATTCCGGCACGCTTAGCCTTTATGGCCTCCCAAGAATCTCTTGCAATTACTTTTTCAATCCCTGTTCCCACCATTGGAGCGTCCGGCTTAAGCAATGGAACTGCCTGACGCTGCATGTTTGATCCCATCAATGCTCTGTTTGCATCATCGTGCTCCAAAAACGGAATCAAGGATGCAGCAACGCCAACAAGCATTCTTGGGCTAAGATCAATCAAATCTACCTTATTCTTTTCGCTCAGAATAATCTCTCCATCTTTTCTGACTTCAATCAGATCCTCAACAATACGCCCACTCTCATCCACTTTTGTACTTGCAGGAGCAATAACAAGACCCTCTTCTTGAGTTGCAGTCAAATAAATAATCTCATCACTCACAACTCCCTGATTGACCTTCTTATAAGGAGCTTCAATAAAGCCTAATGTATTGACACGCGTAAATGTTGAGAGAGTGTTGATTAGTCCGATATTTTGACCTTCTGGAGTTTCAATTGGGCAGATTCTTCCATAATGGGTTGGATGCACATCTCTTGCCTCAAAACCAACACGCTCTTTAACAAGCCCACCCTCTCCAAGAGCAGAAAGCCTTCTTTTGTGCGTTACTTCTGATAATGGGTTGGTTTGATCCATAAATTGTGAGAGTTGGCCACCTGTAAAGAACTCCATAATTGTGCTTGTAATCATTTTAGAGTTAATCAAATCATGAGGCATAATTGTTTCAAACTGCCCACTCATAGTAGTGAGCTTATCGCGAATCGCTTTTTGCATTTTCACAAGCCCTACATGAAGCTCATTAGCCAAAAGCTCTCCAATAGACCGAATTCTTCGATTTCCCAAATGATCACGATCATCAATGCGCCCTTGACCATTTTTGACCTTAATGAGATATTTCACACTCTCAAAAATATCCTCATGCGTCAAGACAGTCACATAGTCAGGAACCTTAAGACCGAGTTTATGATTCATTTTCATACGCCCAACTCGTGTCAAATCATATTTTTCTGGATCAAAGAAAAGTTGTCGTACAAATGCCTTAGCAACTTCTTTAGTAACAGGCTCTCCAGGACGCATAACCTTATAGATTCTGATTGCAGCCAAATCATTTTCATCATCAATTTTTTCTGTTTGCTTTAAGAGCTTAAGAGATTCTGCATCGGCGAAGAAAGAGTTGATAATTGATTTATCCGAACCACTTGCCAAATCATTGGCAATCTGAAATTCTGTAATGCCTAATTCTTGAATTTTTTTCAATTTCATTTCGTCCAGTTGCGTTAGAGAATCAAAAAGCACTTCTCCACTTTGTGCATCTACAATTGGCTCAGACAAAAAGCGATTTAAAAGAATTTCAACAGGATATTCAATCCACTTCAATCCCTCATCTTGAAGTTGTTTTGCCTTTTTTGTTCCAAGTCGCTTATTGGCCTGAACAAGCACATTTCCTTTTTCATCCTTGAGATCAAATTCTAAACGACCATCAAAATTGCTTGGATTAAATAAAGTCAGATACTTTCCATTTTTTTGCTTGATAACAAGATTAGAGTAGAACATTTTAAGAATATCTTGTTTGTCATATCCCATTGCTCTAAAAATAATTGTTACAGGAACTTTACGTCTTTTGTTAATTCTGGCAAACAAAATATCCTTTGCATCATATTCAAAATACAGCCAAGATCCTCGATCTGGAATAATTTGTCCAGTATAAATAAGCTTATTGGAAGCTGTATTGGATTCTTCTTCTTTAAAAATTACACCTGGACTTCGATAAAGCTGATTTACAACAACTCTTTCAACCCCATTAATAATAAAAGATGTTCGATCAGTCATTAAAGGAATCTCGCGAATAAAGATGCTTTGTTCTTTGACATCTTTAATTCCGATTTTTTCACCCGTTTTTTCATCCTTATCCCAAAGAACAAGTCTTACCTTCATCTTTAGAGGAATGGAATATGTAATCCCTCGCACCATGGCTTCTGTAGCTGTATATTTTGGCTTACCAAGTTCACAACCCAAATATTCCAAAGTAATACGATTTTGAGCATCTTGAATTGGGAAAATAGATCGAAAGACTTTTTCAATTCCACTTTCACAATCTGGGTTAGTTGATAGGAATGAATCATAACTTCCTCGTTGCAAAAGTAATAAATTGGGGACTTCTAGGCTTTGTGGATTTTGTGTAAAATCAACGCGTAATCTATTTTTTAAATCATTTTTCATTGGCATTACTGAATCCTCGAATTAAGATTTGAAGAGTAAGTACTCTGAATAAAGTTCCAAAAAAGAACCTTAATAAGAAAACCTACATTAATAAATACAAAAATGCCCCTAGAAAAATCTAAGGGCATTTTCAACTTAAAGAAAATCTGTTTTGATTGAAACTTATTTGATCTCAACCTTAGCACCAGCTTCTTCAAGCTTCTTTTTCATTGCTTCAGCATCATCTTTGCTCGCTCCCTCTTTAATTGTATAAGGAGTTTGCTCAACTGCTTCTTTAGCTTCTTTGAGACCAAGTCCAGTAAGCTCTCTTACTGCCTTGATTGCATTGATTTTGTTAGAACCACCATCAACCAAAATTACATTAAATTCTGTTTTTTCTTCTGCTCCAGCAGCAGCACCTGCTGCAACACCAGCTCCTGCAACAACAGTAGGAGCAGCACTAACCCCAAATTTCTCTTCAAAATCTTTTACAAGTTCTGAAAGCTCCAAAACAGATAAACCACCAATGTACTCTAATACATCCTCTTTTGTAATTGCCATTTTTATCTCCTTTATTGTTCTTCTTTTTGTTTTCTTAAATTATCCATACCTGTTACAAAGTATCTTGCTGGTGCAGTCCATACAGAAAGCAACATACCAATAAGCTCATCTCTACTTGGAAGCTTAGAAATAGACTCGATATGCGCAACATCAACAACTTCTTTATCAAAGTATCCAAATTTCAATGAAAAATTATCTTTGTGATCTTGTGCAAACTTACACAAAATCTTAGAAAGAATGATTTGATCATCTCCCCAAATGAAGATATTTGTATCCTTGAGCTCTTGCTCTGGTAACTCTACTGCATTCATAGCAATTTTTGCCAATGTATTTTTAACAATTTGAACCTTAACTCCAGCAACTCTAGCATTATTTCTTAATTGTTCAAGCTGCTTAACTTTAAGACCCTTGTAATCACATACAACAATTGCAGAAGAAGCAGAAAACTCAGCCTTAAGAGACTCAACGACTTCAAGCTTTTCTTGTTTGGTCATTTTTTCCTCCTTTCAGACTTAAGGACATATATTGGAAATTAAGCCACAAGGACACCAATAGTCTTAGTCTAAGATAAAATTATTTAACTTCTAAAAGTTCTTGAGAATCAATTCTCACAGCAGGACTCATTGTAAGAGACAATGAACTATTGCGAATATATCTTCCCTTGGCACTTGCTGGCTTTAAACGATTCACTGCTCGCACAAATTCAAGCATATTTTCTTTAATCTTTTGTGTTTCAAAGCTGGCTTTGCCAATAGGAGCATGAATATTACCCTTTTTATCCACTCTAAAATTAACTTGACCTCCCTTTGCATTGCCAACAGCCTTTGCAATTTCAAGAGTTACAGTCCCTGTTTTTGGATTAGGCATCAATCCTTTAGGTCCAAGAATTCTTCCAACCTTTCCTACTAAAGCCATCATATCTGGAGTAGCAATTACCATATCAAAATTGGTATTGCCATTTTTGATTTCTTCAGCCAAATCCTCATCACCAACAATATCTGCACCTGCTTCGCGAGCTTCATCAGCCTTGATTCCCTTAGCAAATACAGCAACCCTTACTGTTCTTCCTGTTCCATGTGGGAGAACTACTGCCCCACGAATCATTTGATCAGCATGCCTTGGATCAACACCTAATCTTAAAGCAATCTCTACAGTTTCATCAAATTTAGTAGAGGCCAATCCTTTAAGAACAGATACTCCAGAATCTATATCATAAGTTTTAGAAACATCAACTTTCTCATTTAAATTTCTCAAACGCTTCGATACTTTTTTTGCCATTTACTCCAACCTTCCTAATCTATGATTTCAACACCCATGCTTCTTGCACTTCCAGCGACAATTTTTTTTGCTGCTTCAATATCCGAAGTATTAAGATCTTCCATTTTTGTTTTTGCAATTTCTTCAAGCTGACCAAGAGTTAATTGTCCAACCTTGTTTTTCAATGGATTATCTGATCCCTTTTGAAGTTTGATTGCCTTCTTAATCAAATCGGTAACAGGCGGTTTCTTTGTTACAAATGTAAAGCTTTTGTCTTGATAGACAGTAATGATAACAGGGATATTAAAGTCTCCCATATCTTTTGTTTTCTCATTAAAAGCTTTACAAAATTCCATAATATTTACACCTCTTTGTCCTAGAGCTGGACCAACAGGAGGAGAAGGATTTGCCTTTCCAGCAGGAATTTGCAACTTAAGTTCGCCAATAATTTTTTTTGCCATTTTTACTCCTTTCTCTAAATAGATTTACAAAATTAAATAATTTTTTCAACTTGGGAATACAGAATCTCTACAGGCGTATTTCGACCAAAAATAGAAACATTTAGCTTCAATTTTTCATGTTCCATATCATATTCTTCAACAATTCCCGTAAAGTTTGCAAAAGGCCCCTCAACAATTCGCACCACTTCTCCAGAATCAAAAAAGATTTTGGGTTTTGGAGCAGCCCTATTCTCAACCTTCTCTAGAATATTCTTAATGTCAGACTCCATTAAAGGTGTAGGCTTTTTACTTTCTCCAATAAAGCGTCCAACACGAGGCAAAGATTGTATCATATGCCATAAACTTGTATCGAGCTCATCAACTTGAATAAAAACATATCCAGGATACAAGCTGCGCTCTACTACCCTTTTCTTACTATTCTTCATTTCAATAATATCTTCTGTTGGAACGACAATATCCTTGAGTCGATCTTGCATATGACATTCACGAAAAAGATTCTGAATAGCTCTTTTTACAGATTGTTCACTTCCTGAGTAAGTTTGTATAGCATACCAATCCAAGCTACACCTCTCTATTTAAGTAAATTCTACAAAATGCTTGACATAGAACTTGACAAAATCAAATCTACCAAGGCCAAAAAAAGAGTTATTACACTTACAACAACAACAACTGCAATGAAAGAAATCTTCAACTGTTGCTTTGTAGGAAAAATAACCTTCCATAATTCCTCTTTAGCACTTCGATAATAATTTGTTATTTTTTTGATCATTTCTAATATCTCATTCTTTTTATTCATTGGCAGGCCAGGAGGGACTCGAACCCCCAACACTCGGTTTTGGAGACCGACGCTCTACCATTGGAGCTACTGACCTAAATTTATAAGCTAAAGAGATTAACTCTTTAGCTTAACTTCTTTATGAAGCGTATGTTTATTGAGCCTAGGGCAAAACTTTTTGAGCTCCAATTTTTCAGTGTTAGTTTTAGCATTTTTTGTTGTGCTGTAATTAATATCACCACACTCAGAACACTTAAGACCTATTTTTACCTTCATCTTAAATTCCTAATTACTCAATGATTTTTGTAACAACACCAGCACCAACAGTTCGTCCACCCTCCCTAATCGCAAAACGTGTTCCTTCTTCAAGAGCAATTGGGCTAATTAGTTCAACAGAAATCTTTACATTATCTCCAGGCATAACCATCTCTGTTCCTGCTGGGAGAGTAATAGCTCCTGTTACGTCTGTTGTTCTTACATAGAATTGTGGTCTATAGTTATTGAAGAAAGGTGTATGTCTTCCTCCCTCTTCTTTTGAAAGAACATAAATTTCTCCTTCAAATTTCTTGTGAGGAGTAATTGATCCTGGTTTACAAAGAACCATACCTCTTTCAACTTCTTCTTTTTTTGTTCCTCTCAAGAGAACACCAACGTTGTCACCTGCTTCACCTTTGTCAAGCTCTTTTCTAAACATTTCAACGCCAGTAACTGTAGTTTTTTGAGTATCTCTGATTCCAACAATTTCAACCTCATCACCTACACTTACAACACCTCTTTCAATTCTTCCAGTCACAACAGTTCCTCTTCCTGCAATCGAGAACACATCCTCAACTGGCATCAAGAAAGTTTTTTCTGTGTCTCTCTCTGGTGTTGGAATATAAGCATCAACCTCAGCCATAAGCTTAAGAATCTTCTCTCCCCACTCACCGACTGTTCCAGCTTTTGCTTCTTCTAGTGCTTTAAGAGCAGATCCTGCAACAATTGGAGTATCATCTCCTGGGAATTCATAGCTACTCAAAAGTTCTCTTACTTCCATTTCAACAAGTTCAAGCAATTCAGCATCATCGACCATATCTTGCTTATTTAAGAAAACAACGATATATGGAACACCTACTTGACGTGACAAAAGAATGTGCTCTCTAGTTTGAGGCATAGGACCATCAGCAGCAGATACAACAAGAATTGCTCCATCCATTTGAGCTGCACCTGTAATCATATTTTTAACATAGTCAGCATGCCCTGGGCAATCTACATGCGCATAATGTCGATTTTCTGTTTCATATTCAATATGAGAAGTTGCGATTGTAATCCCTCTTTCCTTTTCTTCTGGGGCATTATCAATATTGTCATAATCTTTTAGTTCTGCCAATCCCTTTGTTGCCAAAACAGCAGAAATTGCAGCACTAAGAGTTGTTTTACCATGATCGACATGACCAATTGTTCCAACATTAACATGCGGTTTGCTTTTTACAAATTTTTCTTTAGCCATTTTTATTCTCCTAGCTTTTTAAAATTCAAAATGCCTCAAATTATAGCAAATTTCTATTTCAATATTATCTTTAGATAAAAGCATCTAACACTGAACTGGAGCCCATAAGCGGATTTGAACCGCCGACCTCTTCCTTACCAAGGAAGTGCTCTGCCCCTGAGCTATATGGGCAAGATATCTCCAAAAAACAATAAAAAATATAAGGGAAAAATTTCTATGAAGAAAATGGCTCCCAGAATGGAGCGGGAAACGGGGCTCGAACCCGCGACCCTCAGCTTGGAAGGCTGATGCTCTAGCCAACTGAGCTATTCCCGCAAAAACAAAAGCAAATCGACTACCACTTCTGGCTAGAAAGTGGTGGTGAGACGTGGATTCGAACCACGGAAGACATAGTCAGCAGATTTACAGTCTGCCCTCGTTGGCCACTTGAGTATCTCACCAAATTAGCTTATTACCGGTCAAACACCAAAATTTATGGAGCTGGTTAAGGGACTTGAACCCCCGACCTGCTGCTTACAAGGCAGCTGCTCTACCAACTGAGCTAAACCAGCAAATTAAAAATGAAAATCGCATTTTATAGATTTTTTACCTTCTTGTCAAGAGAAAATATTATTTTTTTACCAAAAATGGAAGATTTATTTCTTTTTTTGCAAATAAACGACTATTGCGTACTTCTTTTTGCTGAATTTCATAAACATAAAAGCCAATCTTTTTGACTGTTTCACTTACTTGCTTACTTTGAGAATATGTTGTGATGACCCCATCATCTTTCAAAAGAATAAAGAGCTTTGAGAAATACTGCTCACTCCAGAGTTCTAGATTTTTTTGAGGAGAAAATGCATCTTGATAAATAACATCAAAAAACCCACAATCAAACCTCTCCAAATACTCTAATGCCTCACCCCTAAAACACTGTATCTTCCATTGATTTTGAGAGTACTCCCCCTCATCTTTCAATGCAGATAAAATTTCCTTCAACTCCGTCCCATCAAGCGTCAATATTTCTTTAGGATAATTTATCTTAAGGAGTTTAGAAAAAATTTCCAAATCTTTTTCTGGGCTATATATCTCAATCTCTCCACAATATTGTCGCAAAAGAAATGCATAAATTGTAAAAAAAGAGTTATACCCCAAACCAAAACAAATATCCAAGATTCTGATCTTTGGTCTTGACATTAAATCCAAGCAATCCAATGGAGGCAAAACGTGCTTCTGCATCGTTTCATTTATAGCACCATCTTTTAAGCTATGATAGCTCTCTTGATACTCTTCATTAAACAGTGTATGGCTTCCATCTGCACTTACAGATTCCCTAATATTCAAGCCCCACTTC
Organism: Helicobacter kayseriensis; assembly: GCF_021300655.1. NCBI lineage: Bacteria > Pseudomonadati > Campylobacterota > Epsilonproteobacteria > Campylobacterales > Helicobacteraceae > Helicobacter > Helicobacter kayseriensis. Next base: position 148,424 of record NZ_JAJTNB010000002.1, on the reverse strand, counting down.
CCTTAAACGATCTCGAATGTAACGCATTTGAATATTTTTATCAAAACACCATTTAGGAGCAATTAACATCTCATCATGTGCTCCAGAGCTAATGCGGTGAATCACTACGTCATCTGGAATTTCTTGCAAAGACTGCAAAATCAAACGCGTATAAACCTCTAAAGAAATAGGTATATATTCGCCATTTTTATACATTTTGGCAAGTTTTGTATTTTCTACAACATATAAAGGATGAAGCTTGATGCCATCAATCCCCCAACCAATAACCTCTCTTAAAGAGTGCAACATCATCTCTTCATTTTCTTGAGGAAGTCCATAAATCAAATGCGCACAAACTTTAATTTGTCTCTGTCGAGCCAAAATAAATTGATTTTGTGCATCTTCGATTCCATGACCGCGATTGATAAGCTCAAGAGTCTTTGGAAATACGGATTGAATCCCATATTCAAGCCAGACTTCTTTTCCATTCTTAACATACTCTGCAAGCAAATCAAGCACCTCTAAAGAAACACAATCAATCCGTGTGCCGATACTAATTCCAACCACATTGGGCAGATTTAAGGCCTCATCAAAAATTCTTTTAAGCGTTTCAAATGGGGCATATGTATTGGTATAAGATTGAAGATAAATCATATATTTTTGGATTTCAAATTTTTCTTTATGAAAATCTGCATGCCAAAAGAATTGTTCTTTGAGTTGCTGAACTTGAGCATCCAAAATAGGATTCTCTTTGAGATCAAAATGCATCTTGACTTGTTTTCCCAAATGATTAATCTTGACCAAACTTGGAGAAAAACTTTCATTGCAACAATAAATACACCCTCCCCTAGCAACTCTTCCATCGATATTTGGACATGTAAAACCCTGCAAAGAAATTGGGATCTTTCTCACCCTTTGTCCAAATCTTTTTTTAAAATATCTGCCTAGAGTTAGAATCTCTCTCATTGACCCAAAACTTCTTTCATACTAAAAATCCCATTCTTCTGAACCATGACCCATCGTACAGCCCTCAAAGCTCCTAGAGCAAATGTTTTGCGATTTGTAGCAGTATGTGTAAGCTCCAAATACTCCCCATCACAATAAAAACCTACCGTATGTCGACCTACGATATCTCCCCCCCTCAAGCTCATTACACCAATTTCTTGCTTATCTCGCTTGCCAATATTTCCATCACGCCCACTTACCCTCACTTCTTCCAATTCTAGACCTCTTGCATTGGCACAATACTCAGCCAAAGTCATAGCTGTACCACTTGGCGCATCTTTTTTGGAGCGATGATGCATTTCGACAATCTCTATATCACAATCTTCTAAAATTTTTGAGGCTAGAAATGCAAATTGATTCAAAAGATTGATCCCTTGACTTGTATTTGTTGCATAGACAACAGGAACACTTTGTGACACCTTTCTCATTAATTGATGTGTCTCCTCACTCAAGCCTGTTGTTCCTATAACCAATGGCCTAGGAATCTCTAAACATGCCTCAAGCAAGGAAAAGGTTGCTTGAGGAGTTGAAAAATCAATCACGGCTTGCGAATGTTTTAAAAATTCCCCCCAATCATTAGAAAAATAGATATCCTCTTGCCTGCTTTGTAAATTTCTTTGATTTTTGTGATCATAAACGCTTGTAAGCTTTAAATCCCCGCTTTGAGCAATAAGATCACAAATCAATCCCCCCATTTTCCCACCATACCCAACAAGTCCAACTTCTAACACTAATGTCCTTCCAAATAAGATAAAACACTTAATGCTGCTGTTGCTCCATCTCCAGCAGCACAAACAACTTGCTTTGGAGCCTGAATCCTTAGATCCCCAGCAGCATAGAGTCCCTTAAGGCTTGTCTTCATAGATAAATCCACCACAACACTCCCCCACTCATCGCACTCACAGAGCATACTCCCATCTTCTTGTTTTAAAACAGAATTGTTGACCTCATAACCAACAAAAATAAAAATCCCTGGAACATCAAGTCGCCTTTCTTCTCCATTGGTTTCAATTGTGACAAAACTCACCCCCATAGAATCTCCACCAATTTCTTTGACAACAGCAGGAGTGATGATTTCAATTTTTTCATTTTCTTTGACATGGGCAATTGTACTAGGAGCTGCACGAAACTCATTTCGACGATGAACAAGATATACTTTAGAGCAGATTCTTGAAAGATAAATAGCCTCTTCAAGAGCAGTATCTCCTCCTCCTAATACAACTACTTCCTTATTTTTATAAAAAAATCCATCACAAGTTGCACACGTACTTACACCCTTTCCCCAAAATTCAAGCTCACCTTTTACTCCACTTTTCTTGGGCTTCCCACCTGTGGCAACAATAACACTTTTGGCTTCAACACTTTTCCCATCAGCTTGAATGATTTGAAAAATATCACCCTGTTTAGAAACTCGAACAACTTCTGCCATCTCATGTTTAAGCCCAAAACGAAAACATTGTTCTTGCCAAGGTTGCATAAAATCCATTCCACTTACAACCTGTGCAACACCTGGATAATTTTCAATTTCACTACTTCCAGTGATCTGCCCTCCAGGCATTCCCATTTCAAATAAGGCAACATTTTTCAAACCACCTCTTGTGGCATACAAACCTGCACTAAGTCCTGCTGGACCTCCTCCAATAATTGCTAAGTCTAACATTTTCATTCCTTTAATAAAAATTGTTATTGATTGTATAAGGGAAAAGAAAATCATAAGTTAGCAAAGGGGAAACCCTTTACTAATTTATTTGAGAGAATCAAGCTTGTCTTTTAAAACCTGCTCTGAAGTGGCACCCACCATTTGATCAACTACCTTGCCATCCTTAAGAAATAAAATTGTTGGGATACTGCGAATCCCAAATTGAGCAGAAAGCTCCTCTTGCTCATCTGTATTCACCTTGCAAATATTTGCAACTCCTGAATAATCTTGTGCGAGTTTGTCAATGACTGGGGATAGCATTCTACATGGTCCACACCATGGAGCCCAAAAATCCACAAGCGAAAGGCCATTTTTTACAACTTCTTCAAAATTTTCTTTTGTCAATTCAATGTATTGTCCCATTGTTTTTCTCCTTTTTATTTTTATTAAGATTATACTACGAATCTTCAATCTCTGTATTTAAGCCATATTTAACTGAATCGATGGAGACTATGAGGTTTTCCCAATCGCTCAATACACTTTCTCACCCCTATTTTGCTTCAATACTGATCGCCAAGATAACTATAAAATTTCAAACCCCCACACTACAATGTAATATTCTCAATCCACTCAATGTCCTCTCCACAAATACTGATTCCATCAATACAAAAAGGCATTTCTAAATGATGAAGTAGAAGATAATACTTGGCTGTCTGAATAATTTTTTGGATTTTTAAAGATGTAATTGCATAAATTGGGTTGAAATTTTTCCCCCCTTTTACTTCCACAAAATGTAAGACTCCCTGATTCTTTGCAATGATGTCAATCTCTCCAAAGCGTGAATAAAAATTACATTCAATAATTTCAAAACCTTTTGAAATCAAAAATTCACAAGCTCTTTTTTCATAAATTTCTCCCTTTTTTCTACTCATTGATGCGAATCTTGCAAGGAGATGTGAGGATCCAGTCCATCTTTTGGATTTCTTGAAGTGCAAGAGTAATGTTTTTTTCCTGCACACAATGTGTGATAAGAATAATAGTCGCTTCAGAATGAGAACTTTTTTGCAAAATCTGTTTTACAGAAATTCCAAAATGGGCCAAACTTGAAGTAATATTTGCCAAAACACCATATTCATCTCTCACGATAAAACGCAAATAATAGGCACTTTGTATTTCTTCCAATGGTTTTATTTTCAATAAATTTTGATATTCAAAAAATCCAAATGGTGGACAAGGATAAGGAGAGGCATTCCTCAAACGCGCAATATGAACGATGTCGGCAATAACAGCACTTGCTGTTACTTCTCCTCCAGCTCCAAAACCACTTACAAACAAATCCTTCACGCAATCGCCATGCAAGCTAATTGCATTTTTTACCCCATTCACATTGGATAAATCATTATCTTTATGCAAAAGAGCGGGATGTAATCTAAGATCCAAAACCTCTCCATCCTTTTTGGCAATTCCCACAAGCTTGATTGCATAACCAAGTTCATCGGCAAAACACATATCCTCTAAGCCAATTTGCTCGATTCCCTCAACTAGAATCTCTTCAGGCTTTACACAAACTCCATAAGCAAGTTTTGCAAGAATCAAAAGCTTATGACCAGCATCCCCACCATTAATGTCAAGACTAGGATCTGCTTCTGCATAACCAAGCTCTTGTGCTTTATGTAATGCTTGAGAAAAATCGCATCTATCCTCAAGCATCTTAGACAAAACAAAATTGCTCGTGCCATTAAAAATCCCCTCAAAGCCCCCAAAATCATTGGCCACCAAACTATCTCTTAAAATTTCAATAATTGGAACTCCTCCACATACACTTGCCTCAAACCCAAAAGGGAGTCCTTTGGATAGCTCAATAAGATCTTGGGCGTGATAGGCAAGCATCGCTTTATTGGCCGTGACTAGGGCTTTTTTGCATTTAAAAACTTTTTTGGCAATCTCAAAGGGTGTTTCAACACCCCCCATTAACTCAACAACAATCTCAACATCATCATCTTTTAAAAGATCCTCAACATCACAACTTATCGGAAAAGAAAAATGATGATATTTACTAGGATTCCTTACAACAGCACGCTTAACATAAAGCTCAACTCCAGCCCTTTGGGCTAATCTTTTTCCATGCTCTTCTATAATTTTTGCAACACTCCCCCCTACTGTCCCAAGTCCAACTATTCCAATTCCAATACGCTCCATTATTCACTCTTTATTTGATCAAAACTAAAAAAAGTTACAGTAATACCACTCTTGAGGCGAGAAGGATTATTAAGATCTGTCACCATCACAAAAGCAGTTTGATCTGTTATATTGATTTCTGCACTGACTGCAAAATCCTTTTGAGTCATAATTTCCAAAATTTGCAAATCGCGATCATAAAGAACAATTCGTGGACTCCAGCCAATTTTAGAATTCTTTTTTAAGATACTCATAATACCTGCACTCTGAACGCTAAACCAATATTCTCCAGAAATATTTTTTAGCTCCAAACGATCATTGTCTTTTAAAGCAATTGCGCTTGCAACAGAGGGGTCAAGGATCTGAAGCTCATAAAGCCAATCTGTTTGGTTTTTCCTTGCAACCCTTGAAACCAGAATCCCTCTCTTTTTTAACTCAGACAAAATAATCTCTGGAGCTACGCCATGCTCGCTAACTAAAGAGAAAGTAAGAAAAACATTATCTTGAGTATACTTTGCCTTTGATACAGTAAAGTAGGAATATCCGATTGAAGAAAGCACACCATTGATAGTTCGCATAAGAAAAACAGGCTTTGTTTTGGCTTTAAATCCAAGATTGACTTCTTTTGGTTCTTGGAATCCAAGATAAAGCAAACCGTTGTCTTTTAAGACTTTGGTGATTTTGTAATAATCAATTTTTTTCTGATCTTCATCAAGAAAAAATTTCTTTTTGTCTGCAAAAAGACGATTGACAAAATTTTGATTGACTTGATAAGCATCTTCTCCCATAATGTTTATAACAACATCATCAATCTGATCAGCACTAAGGATCAAGAAGCTTATCATCAATAAAAAAATTTTTTTTACCATTCTACTCCACCATTGGCAAAGAGATATTCTTCTTTAGAAATCTGTCTAATTCCTCCGCTTGGAGTGTAAATCAAAAAAATAGGCTTATAGGTATTAAAACGCATTTCATTAGAGCCAACCGATAGTTTAAAACTCCCATAAGCAGAATAAATTAATCGTTCTCGATCAAGAGGAATTTCAAACGTTTTTTGAATCTGAGCAGAGCGTTTTTTGGATTGCAAATCAACTACGCCCACCCAAATAGGACGCTCAAATACAAGTGAGAGAATCTCGCCAGAAGAAATTTTAATCTCTCCAAATATAGGTGTTCCAAGCTCATTGAGTGACTTATTGATCACCACTTGGCTCTGCCCATCTTCCTCTCCCAACCCCTTATTTTTTTCAACTACATTTTCCTCATGAGGGGGTTGAATATCTTCATTATTTTCTGCAACAAAATCCTCTTCTTGAGACCTAGTTTGCTTTTCAATTGTGCTTGATTGTGTATCAATCCTTTCATCGCTTTTTAATAATTTTGCCAAAAGCAATAAGGCAACAAACAAGAAAACAACCAATCCTCCAATAAAAACCATCTTTTTACGTCGAATCTTTTTGTGATATTCTTCTTCTGCTTGATCTTCACAGGTATCACTCTGACAGCTCAAATGAACAAGACGATATTCTTCAAGCCAGCTTGAAAGATCTAAGCGGTATTCTTTCTCAAGAATATGAATAAAGCCTTTGGCGCGAATATAATCAAATTTTTCAAAACGCCTCTCTAAAATATCCAAAATCCTTGAAGCATCAATCTTAGTGTCTCTTTTAATTTTTTCAACTCCGATTGATTTTAAAGTTTCAAAATCTTGATGGTTAAACAACTCTTCACTCATTCTTTTACCAACCTATGCATTAAAATCCCTCCAGCTACACCCACATTTAAAGAATCAAAACTGTTTCGCATACGAATAGAAACCATTTTATCCATTTTTTGGATGATTTTCTGACTAAGCCCGCTTCCCTCACTTCCCAAAAACAAAGCCCATTTACAACAAGAATGAAAAGAATTAATTTCCTCACCTTTCATATCAGCACCATAACACTCAAAACTAGCTTGCTTGATTTGATGAATCTCATCTAATAAAGAAGAAGAATAGTAAAAAGGAAGCTCAAGCATCGCTCCACTGCTTAAACGCACAATTGTTTCCAAAGCTTTTGGAGAGATAGAATCTAAAATCATTCCCCCCACCCCCAAGGCATAAGCACTTCTTGCAAGAGATGCAATATTTCCCACATCACTCACACCACACAAAACCAAAAGAGAAGACAACTCAAGCATACTTTTCCAAGGGGTTGGTTCTAACAGTTCAATGCGAATAAGAAAACCTTGATGATTCCCTCCTCTAGCCATTGCTTGAGCCTTTTTAGAATCCAATCGCACAATGGGAATATTCAATCTCGCAATTTGTCTAAAAAGCTTTGCATCAATTTCTTTGGCCAAAAAAACCTCCCGAATGCGTTGAGGAGACCGATTCAGAAGATGCAAAACAATTTGCTTTCCATAAACAATCATTTTCCTTCCTTAATGATTCTGTGATACCACTCTTTTATACTCTCTCCTGTGATTTGTGATAACAGTTTTGCTTTAATTTTGGGGGGGATATCTGAATGCATAACCTCCAACACCCCAAGCTTATATTCCTTCTCTTGTTTTGAAAATTTCAATACCAAAACCCACTCGCCCAAAATTTTTGTCTCCCCTATTCCTTGCAAAACCTCTACAACATTTCCCTCAAAACTTGCTTGAAATTTTTTAGTCATTTCCTTAATTACAAAAACATGACAGTTCTGATCAATCTTTTGAAGATCCATCAAACTATCCAAAAGCCGATGCGGAGATTCATAAACAATCAATGCCAAATCTTGAGAGTTTAAAACATCTTTCCAAAATACCAATCTTTTCTGCCTATCATTACTCTTGTGAGGTAAAAAACCATCAAATACAAATCCCGAATCTCCCAAACCACTATAAGCATGAGCCAATGTCGCTGCACTCCCTGCAGGAAGAATCTCAAAGGGGATTTTATGATGCTTAGCATACCCAATCAAAATAGATCCTGGATCACTTACACAAGGCATCCCTGCATCACTCATAAATCCAACACAAGATTCAAAAAAATCAGGAGAAATGTTTTCTAAGAATGAAACTTGATTATGTGAATGAAAAGAGAAAAATTCTCTTTTCTTTTTGAGAAGCTTTCCTTTTTGCTCAAGAAGGAGAAGAAGTTTTTGTGCTACTCGTGTATCTTCACACAGCAATACATCACATTCCTGCAAAGCTTGCAGAGTGCGAAGCGTTACATCGGCCAAATTGCCAAGAGGAGTAGGCAATAAATAGAGCACGAATTACTTCATATTGTATTTTTGACGGAATTTTTCTACACGCCCTGTTGCATCAGCAATTTTGTCACTTCCTGTATAGAAGGGATGGCAAAAACTTGAAATATCAACACGAAGCTCGCTTTTATTGCTCATCACTTCAATTGTTTTTCCACTTGTAACACAAGTTACTTTGCATGGGACATACTCTGGATGAATACCCTTTTTCATAGTTACTCCATTTCAATGATTTAAAAACTGCAGATTCTATCTAAAAACTTTATTTTTTTTGAAATAATTTCAATGCTTCTTTAATGATTGATGGCGTATCTGTAGCAACAATCTTTTTCAAAACGTGATCAATTTCACTCTTTTTAAATCCTAAATTCTCCAATGCCTGTGATGCCTGAATATAAGCTTGAGACTCCTTGCCTTGTTTATTTTGGATTGAAAAATCAAAAAATCCAGCCAAATCTACCATAATCTTGCTAGCCCCCTTAGCTCCAATTCCTGGCACTTTTTGCAATGCTTGAATATTTTTTGACTCCACAATATTTGCAAAATCTGTAGGGGAAAAAGTAGAAAGGATCGCTAAGGCTACTTTTGGCCCCACTCCATTAATCTTGATCAATCTCTCAAAAATTTCTTGCTCTAGCTTTTCTAAAAATCCAAACAGCAAATATGCATCTTCACGCACAATCTCTGTCACCAAAAGTTGAACCCTATCACCCACTTTCATCTTCATTGCACACATAAGCGATACTTGAACACCATAAAGCACCCCATGCACATCCACAACAAGCAAATGAGGATCAATACGCTCAATCTCTCCCTTAAGCCCAACAATCATCTTGCAACCCTCTCTTTCATCAATTGATGATGCACAGAATCAATCATAATATTGACTTCTTCTCCATTTTCAATCATCAAGCATTCTTTATGATTCTGATAAACATCAAAATATTCAACTTGATTTTGATCAACCCAAGCACTCTTACAAATTAATTTTGCCTGAACACACAAATGAGCAATAGGCGCAAGTTCTTGCTTAATCTCCTCAGATTTTTTTTGATGGGCTTGGATTTTTTCTTTGATCAATTGAAGTTTTTCACACATTTGCGTATATTGCTTGATCGTATCAATAATATATTGTTGTGTAGATACACCCTGTTTGACATTTTTCAAAAAGATATTTTTAAATCGCACAACAGCTGACTTCATCTTAGATACCTTGTTAAGCTCTTGACGATAAATTTTTAAGGCTTCTTCAATAAAGGCAAGGTGTTTTTGGTATCTTTGCTGAATCGCATTCACCTTATCTCGATACTCATAAAAGGCAGAGCTGTCGATTCTAAAAGAATTATTCCCCCCCATCGCAGAATCAATCTCTAATGTTTGACAAAATGAAATTTTATTATTAGCTCTTAAATTCTGAATCTGTGCATTTTTGCATGAAATTTCACTCCCCACAAGCTCTTCAATCGTTCCACTTTCACAATCCACTACTCCCCCCTCACACAATCTAATCACTGCTTGATTGGCCTGAAGCTTCCCTTTGTGTGTAGAAATTTCTACTTGATCTGCATAAATTTCTGCTCCTTGATGTGTCAGACCTTCAATCTTGCATTCTTTGGCTCTTAGCACAACACCTTGATCAACTCCCCCATTGACTTTAATTTTTTTAGATTCCAAGACAATACCCGCCCCAATCGCATCACGCTCAGGAGAAGAAGCCTTGACTTCAATTTCAAAGTCCTTTTCCACTCCTCCAAGCAAATTGCCAATATTGCGATGATTAATCTCTTCAAAACTCACATCTTTTACCAAAATCAATCCACTTCCATTGATTCCTACAAATCCATCTTTGAGTGCCCGATAAACCACTCTTCCCTCAAATTCCTCATGAGAAAAATCTTCTGGCAATCCCCCAAACTCATCAGAACCCATTTCTTTCTTTGTGACACGCTGATACTCTCCAAGCAAATCACGCCCATCATTTCCGCGATTCCCCACAATTAGTTTTCCAACCTCTTCTCCACTCCTCACAGCATATGAAGAATTTTCTAAAATTTTTCCATTTTTAAGCTCCCATTCTTTCTCAAGAGTAAAGAAAAAATAAGAATCAAAAGCAGGACAATAAAATTCACTTTTTTCTAAAAGGATTTTTTTCATCCCTCCGAATGCGTCATAGATCTTTGCCAATTTAGATCGCAATCCGACCTCATCACACTCCAAAGAAAATTCCTTAAAAATCACACCCAATCGCGCTTTCTTTGCATTAATTTGACGATGCACTTCTTTTAGATTTCCCAACAAAACCTCATAATCATTTTCTTGGCACACTAAGAGCAAAACTGCATTTTGCATCAATAACTCAAGATCAATCTCCCACTCTTTCTTCTCTCTCCAAAGAGCAATATCATAAGCCTGAGTCACTCCACAAATTTCACTTTCATATCTTCCAGAAGCAAAAAATTCTTCGCACTCTTGAGGCGAAAGCTCTCGCCTCTCTCCATCCCCCCCCTCCAAAAAAGTCAAGACATTTAGGACCTCAAAACAAACCTCATTTGCAGGACACTTGAATAAAATAGAAGCTTTTTGTACTTCATGATCAATTTCAAAACATTTTTGAATATGTAAGATTTTCTCTGCACTCTTTTCCTCTCTCAAAACTCTTTCCCTCCAATCCACTGAATATCTTTGGAATACTTCCCAATCGCCTCAATCGCAATTTCAATGCCCCTAACAACAGTTTGGCGATCCATACATGGAGTATTTTCCCTACCAACAACCTGACTAGGAAAATAAGGGATATGAATAAAACCACCTCGCTTGGCAATTTGAAACTTATAGATATAGTGCATCATTGCATACATAATGTGATTGCATACAAATGTTCCTGCTGTGTTTGAAATCGCACTTGGAATCCCCGCCCCCCTCATCTCTTTAAGCATTGCTTTAATCGGAAGATTACTAAAATATGCATTTTCTCCATCCTCAAAGATTCTTTGATCAATAGGCTGATTTCCCTCATTATCCTCAATGCGTGCATCATCTAAATTGATCGCTACACGCTCAAGACTGATTTCATATCTCCCTCCAGCCTGCCCAATCACCAAAATCACATCAGGCTGATATGCCCTTGCCTCTTCCAAAAGCACCTGATAGGATTTGACAAATACTGTAGGGATTTCAACCTTTCGTATCTCAATCTCACCAAGTCGCTCACAAACCCCTTTGATGGCCTCCAATGCAGGATTAATCTTCTCTCCTCCAAAAGGATCAAATGCACCCAATAATACTCTCACTCTACTCCTCCCTAAAATGCCAAAATATACATCAATCCAATATGCGTCAATAGCAAAGCAATAGCTACGGGAATCTGCTCTAAAATCACTCCATTTTTATTTTTCATTTCCAAAATCATTGCAGGGACAATATTGAAATTTGCAGCCATTGGCGTCATCAATGTCCCACAATATCCAGCACTCAATCCAAGAGCTCCCACAATCACAGGATCTCCACCCAAGGCGATCACAAATGGAAGACCAATCCCTATAGTAATCACAGCAAAGGCTGCAAATGCATTTCCCATAACCATCGTAAAAAGAGCCATAGATACGCAATACAAAGCAACTCCTAGCAAAGGATGACCTTGTGGGAAAAGCGATCCCATAAAGTTTGCAATCGTCTTACCCACTCCAGATTGAGAAAACAGTGCCCCCAAAGTTCCAAGAAGTTGAGGAAGAATCACTGCAGGTCCCATCTGCTGAAGAATTCTTGAGCTTTCATAGGGGACTAATGTCACTTTTTCACGCGTATAAAAAAGACTCAATCCCAATGCGATCACTGATGCAATACCCAATCCGACCAATCCACCCAATTGTGTAAATTGAGCGATTCCAAAAGCAATCACACCTAAAGCCAATGCGGGAATAAAAATTTTCTTACCAATCAAGAGACTCTTTTGATTGCGATACTCTTGACTCGCCTCTTTTAATGTTCCAAATCCAACAAATTTTTTTGCAGTCAAAACCCCCATAAGCATTAAAATCGCTCCCACAAATGCTGGATGTATATGAGGACCAAAAATTAAAATCCCACCAAAGAGATTCCAAAAGATTCCATTTCCAATGCGTCTAGGGTTTTGAGAATCAAAAAAGGCATAAAAACCTGAACAGATGCACACTAACCCTGCCAATATATACATTAGCTCTAGCATCATTGCTTCACTCTCTGATCAAATAGATAATTTTGCAATAACGCATAACACAAAGCAAAAAAGGCAATAGGAGCCGAAGCCATTGCTATAGAATAAGGATCTACCCTGATCCCTGCTTCCTGCAAGGTCCCCACAATCAGCAAAACACCTGGAGAGGCAATAAAGAGATTCTGTCCAAAAAAATTACCATAATTATCATTGGCATTACAAAGCCCCTTGAGCTTTTCTTCTTCTTTTTCTTTAAGCTCGCTAGCACCGCGTGCCATAGGATAAATGAGAGGCCTTACAAATTGAATATGCCCCTGAACCATCAAAGACAAAGCAGAAAATACCATTCTTGCAAAGACATAAATGCTCAAAACTTTTCCACTTGTAGCGCGTTGTATGCCTCCAATCAAGCGCGCTGAGGTTTCGCGCAATCCATTTCTTTCCAAGATTCCAATAACGCCCAGAGTCAAGAGAAACAAAGACATATATCGAGTATCTACAAATGCCTCACCTAAGAAAGTCAAAATCCCCAAAAGATCCATTTTTGTTGCAATCCCCGTAGCGATCCCAGCACACAAAACAATCGCAATTGTGTCAAACTTCAAGGCAAAACCAACAACAATGATCACAACACCAATAAGTTCCATCTACCATCCTCTCTCCCTTTTTCCCCTTTATGCTTAGTTGTGCTTATTTAGAAGAATGTGGGCTAAAATTCATCAAAATTTTAACCTAAGGACATTTAAAATTGCTAAAAAAAGCTTTCTTCTCCAATAGTAGCGGGATTTTATGCTCTAGAATTTGTGGTTTTTTTAGAGATGTTTATATGGCTTCTAGTTTGGGGGCAGGAATCTATAGCGATATTTTCTTTGTCGCCTTTAAGCTTCCTAATCTTTTTCGCCGTATCTTTGGTGAAGGTGCTTTTACCCAAAGCTTCCTCCCCTCCTTTATCTATGCACGCTATAAAGGAATCTTTGCTCTAAGCATTGGAGGTATTTTTGCACTTTGTTTATTGATTTTAAGTTTGATTGTTTGGTGTTTTTCTCCCTTTTTTACAAAACTTCTTGCTTATGGATTCCCTCAAGAGAATATCCAGCTAGCAGCGCCCATTGTAGCGATCAATTTTTGGTATCTTTTGCTTGTTTTTATCGTGACCTTTTTGAGCACACTTTTGCAATATAAAAATGTTTTTTGGGTCAATGCTTACAATACCGCACTTTTAAATCTTGCAATGATTGGGGCATTGTTTTATGCCAAAGATATGGATAAGCTCCAAATTGTCTATATGCTCAGTTATGGTGTTGTTATTGGAGGAATTGCTCAAATTTCCTTGCATTTTTATCCCCTTTATCGCTTTGGTTTTTTTAAGCTCTTTTGGCTTTCACTTTTTCATCTCAAAGATTTTTGGATCAAAAAAGGAAAAAAACATCAGATCTTCATTGCAGACATCAAAGGGTTTTTCAAGCAATTTTTTCCAGCTCTTTTAGGGAGTTCAACGGCACAAATTATTGCTTTTATTGAAACATTTATCGCTTCTTTTTTAAGTTTTGGAAGCATTTCTTATCTTTATTATGCAAATAGAATCTTTCAACTTCCACTTGCTCTCTTTGCTATTGCCATCTCTACAGCCCTATTCCCAATGGTCGCCAAAGCAATCAAAAATCAGCAAAACACTCAAGCCCTACAAGCGATGAAAAAAGCATTTTGGTTTTTATGCTTTGCTTTATGTCTCTGCACCCTTGGAGGGATTATGCTTAGTCAAGAAATTATTTGGCTTTTATATCAAAGAGGATCTTTTAGTGCTTCAGATACCCACATCACTGCACAAGTGTTTGCCCTCTATCTCATAGGTCTCCTCCCCTTTGGATTAAGTCGCATTTTTTCCCTTTGGCTTTATTCTCACAAACTCCAAGGCAGAGCTGCAAAATACTCTCTTATCTCTTTGGTTTGTGGGACTGTTTTGTCATTGATTCTAATCAAACCCCTTGGTGTTTTAGGACTTGCACTTTCTAGCTCTATCGCAGGGTTTATTCTCTTTGCCCTCAATGGCTACGCTTTAGGTAAAAAAAACTTTTTTTGTATAATCACGCACAAAAAGGCGATTCTCTTGCTTTTCACACTCTTATTTCTTGAGGGAACCCTACTTTATGGAATCAAACTTTTATTACAAGGATATATTCAATGAAATCACTTGAGATTTTTGATAGCGCCCAAAAACGCAAGCTTTCCTTTTCCCCTATCCAACCAGGAAAAGTCAAAATTTATGTTTGTGGTCCAACTGTATATGATGATGCGCACTTGGGGCATGCGCGCAGTTCTATTGCTTTTGATTTATGGCGTAGGCTTTTTATTGCGTTGGGTTATGAAGTCACATTTGTCAAAAATTTCACAGACATTGATGACAAAATCATTAAAAAATCTCAAGAAATGCAAAAAACTCCTGAAGAAATCGCCCAAACTTACACCCAATCCTACCTTCAAGATATGGAAGCAATCAATGTAATGCGTGCAGATATCGAACCTCAAGCAACACAAAATCTTGAAGCGATGCAAAAAATGATTGCCAAACTTTTAGATTCTCATCACGCATATCAGACAAGCAATGGGGATATCTATCTTGATAGCTCAAAAGATCAACTATATGGGAATCTAAGCCATCGCAATGAAGAGCTTGAACTTCGATCCCGAATCCAAGGGCAAGAAAAAAAGAGCGAAAGAGATTTTGCACTATGGAAAGCTTATAAAGGCTCTGAAGATGTTGGCTATGAGAGTCCTTTTGGGAAAGGTCGCCCTGGATGGCATATCGAATGCTCAGCAATGATTGAAGAACATCTTGCCTACCAAAATCAAGATTATGCGATCGATATTCACGCAGGAGGTGCAGATCTGCTCTTTCCACACCATGAAAATGAAGCTTGTCAAACACGATGCGCCACGCATAGAGAGCTTGCCAAATACTGGCTTCACAATGGATTTGTCACAATCAATGGCGAAAAAATGAGCAAAAGCCTTGGCAATAGCTTTTTTCTTAAAGATATTTTGAAGTACTATCATGGAGAAATCATCAGAAACTATCTCTTGGGAACTCATTATAGATCCAACTTTGATTTTAGTGAAGCAGACCTTCTCTCAAGCAAAAAAAGGCTTGACAAACTCTATCGTCTCAAAAAACGGCTTGGTTCCATTTCTGCAGGTAGTCTTGATTTAAAATTTCAAAATCATCTCTTAGAGGCACTGAGCGATGATCTTAATATCTCGCTTGCTCTCTCAATTATTGAAAATATGATCAAAGAGGGCAATGAAGCTCTAGATCAACACCCCAAAGACAAAGCAATCAAGGCAACCATCCAAGCCAATCTTGATTATATCTTCAAGCTTTTAGGAATTGGGGGAATGGATGCGATTGAGTATTTTCAACTTGGAATCACCCAAGAGCAAAAAGATGAAATCTGTGCCAAAATCTCTCTAAGAACCCAAGCCAAAAAAAACAAAAACTTCGCTCTTGCAGATTCCATTCGTGCCGAGTTAGAAAAACAAGGCATTGCTCTTTTAGATACTGCTGAGGGGACGATTTGGGAAAAAATTTAGCCCTCTTGTGATATAAGGACGGATATTTTTTTAAAGGATTTTTATGAAATATCAAGAAGTCACAACAGAGGGCATCAACAAGCTCATGGATGTCTTCTATACCAAAATTCGAAATGACAAAAATGGACTAGGAGATCTATTCAATCAAACAATCGGAACAAGCGATGAGGAGTGGAAACACCATAAAGCAAAGATTGCAAGTTTTTGGGAGGGAATGATCCTAGGGAGTGGGGATTATAGTGGACATCCACTTAAAGCACACATTGAGCTTCCTCCATTCCCTCAAGAATTTTTTGCCCTATGGCTTGCTCTTTTTGAGGAGAGTTTAAATCTTGTTTTTGAAAGCAATCTTGTGCAGGTCTTCTTACAAAGAGCCCAAATGATCGCTCAGAGATTCCAAAGCGTGCTTTATAGATAAAACTTCAAGCAACCTTCTCATCTCAAAAAGGTTGCTTAGATGCAGATGATTTTGCATTTAAGAAAACATAGCCCATTAAAAATAAGTTCATCACGACAAACACGCAAAAGGGAATACCCATATCCATCGCCCAATGGGTTTTCCCCCAATTTGGGAAAAGTGTTAAATTGATCGCATCAATCCAAGGCTTCAAAAAACTACATCTCCACAAAAATAGCGTAAAACAAACAACATATAAGTGAAGATAAGTCACTCTCATATTTTTAAAAGCCAACACAAGAGCAATAAATAACAAATAATAGTCATATCCCAAATGTGGCAAGGAAACCAAAGACAAAACAATCGATGTAGCAATGATTTGAGAGGTGTGTGGTTTTTTTAGATACACAATGAGTGCAAAGAAAAGATACAAGCAAAGACTTAGTAAGCCAATAGGGGAATAAGGTGTATGAAAAAGTTTTTGAGAAAGACTTATGAGATCTCCTGGGCCACCCAAAGATCCTTGAGATGTGTATGTTTGAGAATTAACCTGAAGCATTGATTGCAAGAACTCAACAGGAGTAACTCCAAAGACTAAAGCGGTAACACTGATAATCAATAACATCAAAATGCCCGACAAAATGCTCTCTTTTCTAAACCCAGCAAGGAAAAAACCAAAGACAATAGGCACTCCCACAGAATGCTTGATCAGCAAAAATGTCAGTGCGATGGTTAGAATTGTCGAGTTTTTTCTATAGCAGTAGGCGATCACTGCACAAAATCCCATAAAAATAGTCGTTTGTGCATTAGAAACAACATTCCCATATGTAAAGCCCAAAATCACCAGAGTCGAAAAAACAAAAACAATCCCCCGCTCCACTCCACTTTTGGTCAGAAAAAGAAAAACTGTCGCCAAGAAGAAAAAATAATTTAAAAAAGCAAAAACAATTTTTGCATCTTCCCACTCAAGTAAGCCAATAGGATACATCACAATATAAAGCAATGGCATATAATTGGGAATATTAGCCATAAAGTTATCGCCCGATAAGCTTGCACTATATGGATTTAGTGCTTGCTCAAAGTGCCCCCCCCCCCCAGAACTGCATTGTCGGATACCACTGCATATCCAAACTACTATCCAACGCAAACCAAAAACATCGATACGATATCCACATAAAAAGACAAGCATAGATGATCCATAGTTTTTTCTCATAATTTGAATAAAATTTTAAATATTGATTCATTACTCTCCTTTGTTTGGGTATTTATCTTCTATAAAGTTCCCTTGTTTGCCAGCTAAGCTTCTCCTCACTTGTCCCCAGCGCCTATCTCATTGGATTTATTTCACAGAAAAGCTTTCAACACCAAAGTATTGAGCATATCGTTGGTTAGTCAAATCAGTACTATCTTCTCCCATTTCTCCAAAATCCTTATCAAGAAAAGAATAGAATCTTTTTTTATCGATCACAATATGCATATTGCCCTGCTTCTTTTGCTCTTCGATCTCCAAATTTACAAGCTTCCATTGATAGGCATAATATCCCCAATTTACAAGATTGACCATCACTGCTCCACATAATGCAACCCATACGGTTTTTGTCAAAAAAGTTTGCAATTTTTGTGATGCCCTATAAGCTTCTTGAAACATCAAAATAATCATTGTGGCCAGTATTAACCCTTCTCCCAATCGCGCCCTCAAACCTACTTGTCCGTGAAATTGAACAAGAGTTAAAACAATAAAAACCCAAATCACAAACAAACACAAAAACAAAACATAATGCTTAGATATTTTTATCAACTCAGCAATCAACACAAAAGTCACCACATACAAAGCAATCGCAAAACTTTGTTTAAGCAAAAAATAAGCAACAATCAAAACAATTGAAGAAAAAATCCCATAGATCAAAATCTTTTTTCTCTCAAAGCCTTTTTTCCACAAGAAAAACCAAATCAAAACCAATAAGAAAAAACCAAAACTTTTCCTACATCCGGCATTGAGCGTTTGGTTAATTCTCATCAGTTGATCCCAAAACGAAGCTCTAAAAAATTCTCCAACGGTTATGAAGTTTTTTTCCAAAAATGGCAAGTCTTTCACAACATTCAATCCCTCTCCCCTAATTGCACTTCCAGGAGAGAAAAACAAAATCATCCATCCACACCAAAAGCCCAATATGCCAACATAATACCAAGAGGGGAGTTTTAGCTTTTTGTATCGAGCAATAATCAAGGAAAGCATAGACAATAAACATAGCGTTGCTCCAATATTTTCACTTGACCATCCAGCAAGAATTGCTAGCACAAAGAAAAGAGGATAAAGACAAAAGACCCACCCCTTAGGTTCTCCCCAACTTCTATCACTCCAAAAGAATCGATAAGGAATCAAAAAGAGCAAAATCAAACCAAGACCCCAAATATAATTCAAATTTCCAGCCACCCAAAGGAAAGTGCCTGCAAAATTCACACTCAAAATCATTGTGCAAAAAAGTGCAAAAGATAGATAATCAAGCTTATCTTTTGGGAATCGAGCAAAAACAAACAAAAATACACAGAAAACAAAGAGTGTGCTCACCAAAGAATTCAGCACATCAAGCCAAGGTTCATTGATATATCGGGCAGCAAAATATTTCAACACTTGCTCTCCGAACTTTCCATTTGTTTCAAAATAAGGTTGCAAAAAAGAACGATCAGGATAAACCAATGTCTCAATATGAAATACAATATCATCCGTTTGGGGAGGGAAAATCAAATTAAAACAAATAAAACCCACCAAAACAGAGATAAACAACAAAACGACTTTTCTATCAAAATACAACATACCCTTGCCTCCTTATTGGTTAAATAATCTATAAAATCCCTTGCTTGCCAGCTGAAGCATCTCTTGATCTCCCTTGCTATCCCCATAGGCATAGATCTCTTTATACGAATCAAGGCGATAGCTCTGCATAATCCTTGCCACCTTTTGTGCTCCATAACAATTAGGAGTTGCGAATCTTCCACTTAAAACCCCATCAATACTCTCAAGCTCCGTGCAAAGATATTCCAATCCTCTTGCCTTGCACCATTCTCCCAAATAACATCCAAAAGTTGCACTCACGACAACAACACGATCGCCTCTATCTTGATGCCACTTGATTCTTTTGATTGCATCATCTCTGCAAATCTTTTCCAAAACCAAAACAAAATCACTGCATTTTTCTAAGAGTTCTGTTTCATTGATACCAGCCATAAAGCATCTCATTAGTCTTTCTTTAGCTCTACTATTATTGATGATTCCCAAAACATATCCACACAGATAATGCAAGTTTTTGAGCATCCCCCAATAAAATACTTTCTTCCCAAATAAAAATTTAAGGAACAAAAAAAGGCTATCTTGACGCGTGATTGTCCCATCAAAATCAAAAAATGCAATATTCATGATCGATATTCCGCATAAGCCAATCGCAACATCTCCTCATCTGAAAATCTTGGGGACCATCCTATGCTCTTATAAGTTCCTTCAAGATCAACAATATATTCTTGATCAGCAATCTGATATTGCTCTTCAAACATCAGCTCCACCCCTACTGCACCCAATGTTTTTAAGATCACTTTGATTCCATCTCCCCATGTTGGAATCAAGATAGATCGAGAACCAACATATGCAATCAAATCTGACAAAAGCTCTTTGACAGAAGGAGGGTTTTTGCTTCCCAAATTACAGCAAACATTGGGGATTTCGCTTTTGATAGCACAAACAATAGCAGTGGCACAATCTTCCACACTTACCATTTGATAGCAATTTTTTCCATTCCCAATCATTGGGACAGGCAAATGATGATCAATAAGCCAAAACAACTTTGTCAATAAGCCAAACCTTCCCTTTCCGACGATCATCCTTGGCCTAAAAATTGTGATCTTAAACCCTTCTTTCCAATACTGTTGCAGCAATTCTTCTGATGCAAGTTTGCTTCTCCCATAGGGACCAAAAGGATGAGTTGGATGGGATTCTGTCAGTGGGATATGTTTTGGAATCCCATACACCATATCTGTGCTGAAGTAAATCATACGATGGCAACCATCTTGTGCCATTTTCTCTATCAATCTTTTTGTCCCATAAAAATTCAATTCAAAAAAATATTCATCGCGATCTTTTTTGGGAGGCTTTGGATGATATTGTCGAGCTGCTAGATGTATCACAATATCAGTAGAACGAAATTGAAAATCAATATCCTTTGTCAAATCAAGTTCAATATAAGGATGAGCATCACCAAGAAAATTATTGACTTTATCAAGCACCAAAATTTCACATTGTGGATAAGCATCTCTAAGAGCCCTAAAGGCATATTGTCCGACAAATCCACTTCCACCAACAAGAACAAAACGCATACCTACCCCCTACTTAAACTCAAAACAACCAATCCCAAACAAATAAGGGTGATTCCAAAAATCTTATAAAAGGTGATAGGTTCTCCAAAAAAGATATTTGCAAGAAAAATAGAGACAACAAACCCAAAGCTCAAAAAAGGATAAGCCAAGCTCACATTCATTTTGCTCAATACATAAATCCAAATCAAGATACTAAGCCCATAGCACAAAAAACCTGACCATAAATAAAAGTTTTTCAAGCACTCCACAAGAAGATAAAGCCCACGATCAAAATTCAAAGAAGATGCTCCCTTTTTTAACAGAATCTGCGCAATTGCATTCAAGCAAACAGAAATCAAAACAATAGGAATATAGATCAATTTCATTTTTTCTCCTCCAAAACATAAATCAAAAAGTTTTCGCTTTCTTTTTTGAGCTGATAGCGAAAATGAGCCATATTTTTTAGGGTTTCGCAACTCAATCTTTGTGATAAATCTTCAAGAGATTGAGCAGAACAATTTTTCTCATACATTCTCTTCTCTATGATCACCACATCACATTGTTTAAAGTATTTTTTTGAATCCTTATAGGGAAATCGCTTTTGAAATTCTTGCTCATCAAGGACATAAGGAGCAATCGTTCCAAAGATTTGATAGAGATTGGAGTATTTTAAGCCCATCGATAAATAAGAGAAATTAACCCAACTTGTACAAATCTTAGGGTCTTTGTATTGCGTCAATAGTGGAGCGAGGTTTTCTTCTAGCTCTTGGCTCTTAGTCTGAATGGCACTAATATCGGATCGATGTTTTAAAAAATTCTTTTGCACTCCACTCAAAAAGATTCCACCCAGTTGAACAACAAAAGCGATCAATAAAACATTTCTTGCTTGAAATACCATACAAAGCGGTATTAACAACAAAATACCCAAATAAATCGAGCTAACATAATAGATACCCCAATCCTTATTAACCGCCAACAGAAGATAAAGAATTGAAATAGCAAAAGCAACAAAAATTGTCCAAAAGATATAAAACCTTGGATTTTTAAAATTTTTTATAAAAATCAAGCCCAATGCGACAAAACCCAAAACCATCAATAGGGGATTGATAAAGAATCCAAGTAAAACATTAATGATCTTATCCCACACACTCAAATCAATATATGTGCCATGATTTGTAGCATTGCTATGCATATTAGCAACAAACATATTCCACCACACCTGAATCCCCACTCCCTTTGGGTGCAAAAGATACGGATTGGTTATAACCCAAATACATAGCCCCAATGCAATACCCTTTAGGGACTCCAAACACGAAGAAACAAAACTTTTTACCTCAAGCGTTTTCCAAAAAGGCAAAAAAGCATAAAAACAAATCAGTGGGAAAAACATAACTGCTTGAAATTTAGCAACCCCTATTGCCATACCTAAACTGACTATTCCCAAGTAATAATTTTTTTTTAAACTTTAAGGAATCTAGGCATAAATAATATACACTTAACAAAACAAAAAATGCTTGGAATGTATCTGGCTTGAAAACATAGCCAAATTCCCAAAATCCAGGCAAACACAAGCAAAAAATCACAATCCATAGACTAATGCGAGAAGAAAGATAAAGATTAGAAATCTTATAGACCATCCAAAGATTGAGAATGGTAAAAAAAGCATTCAAAAGTCTTGGAGCATAAATTGCCCATTCATATTTTTCGTAAAGATTAAAAGGGGCAGTCACCAAAACATTGAGCAAATAATAGATATACCCATAATTGTAGAATTCAAATCGAAACATCTCTTCTAAGTCAAGATTTAAAAACCCATTAAGAATATGATTAAGTTGTTTAAATTGTGGCAATTCATCTCCAGATGTAAAGGCAAGAAATTGAATATCTAGCCCATCATAAGCAACAAATGCAAACCAAGAAAAGACACAGAACAATACAACAAATAGCACAAAATCCACATAACGCTTTTCTATCATTAAAATCTCCAAAAATACAAAATCACAAAACTCATCATCCACCCAATTACGATCAAGTGCAAAGCTTTATCTGTCAAAACAACCTCTGTAGGACTTCCACCCCTACAATCAACAAAAACAAGTTGCAAATATCTCAAGATTCCAAGCACGACAAAAAGACTTGTTAGATATAGATAAGAAGAAAAATGAGCAAGTGCTGGCTCAGAGATACTCCACATCACATAAGAAAGAATACTCATCACTGCACTAATGACTAAGCAAGCATCCACAAACCCTAAATTATATCCCTCAATAGATTTTCGCATCTTCTCTCCAGTATGACAGAAGAGCAAAACATCATCTCGCCTCTTGGCAAAAGCCAAAAACAAAGAAAGGGAAAAAGTTGTGATAACAATCCAATGCGAAAGCTCGATATCAACACTCATCGCCCCAATAAAAAGTCGGATAATAAAACCTAGGGAAATTATAAACACATCAATCAAGGCATAGTTTTTAAGCCCTAAGCTATAGACGCAATTTAGAAAAAGATAAATACAAAAAGGAAGCAAAAGCTTAGGATCAGCTAAAAATGTTCCCCCCCCCCAATACACAGCAAAAGCACAGCAAAAATAATCGCATCACGATATTTGATTTCTCCTGATGCAATGGGACGATTCTTCTTTTTGGGGTGCAGACGATCTTGCTCTACATCCCTTACATCATTGAAAATATAAACCGCACTTGCGACAAAAGAAAAGGTAATAAAAACGAAAAAAACCTTCAATAGAGAATCTAAAGAGAAATTAAAAGCAAAAAACAATGGAGCAAAAATAAATAAATTCTTAATATATTGATGCACTCTCATCAATTTAAAATATTGGAGTGCTTTATATCCCATATCTTGCCTTTTTACTTTTTAAGACCTCCAAACTCATTCCAAGCATCTCGCTTGCTCTCTGAAGATCTCCATCTGTTTCTGCCAAAATTTCAACAATCAATTCTTTTTCTAAATTTTCTACACGCGCACCCTCTTTTTGTCCAAAAAAGACCTCATTACGCACTTGAAGACACAAATCTTCTTCTTTGACTTCCTGACCTTCACTCAAAATCCCTGCCCTTTCAATCACAGAGAGCAATTCTCTGATATTTCCTGGCCAAGCATACTCCATCAAAGCCTTTTGAGCACAAGAAGAAAAAGTTTTTACAGGAAAATCATATTGCTTGCAAACCTCATCTAACTTCCATTGTGCCAAGGGCAAAATTTCTTCACGTCTTTCTCTTAGGGGAGGAATAGCAATAGGCATGGTATTGAGACGAAAAAATAAATCTTCTCTAAATTCTTTATTTGCAATCTTCTCTTGGATTTGCACATTGGTCGCACAAATCACACGCACATCGATCTTGATAGGCTTGGCACTTCCCAAGCGTGTGATTTCTCTCTCCTGCAAGGCTCTCAAAAGCTTGGCTTGTAAGTTAAGAGGCATATCCCCAATCTCATCTAAAAAAATACTACCTCCATCAGCCTCTTCAAAAAGCCCTTTTTTTGCTTGACTTGCATCTGTAAAAGCTCCCTTTTCATAGCCAAACAATTCTGATTCTAAAAGATGTTCTGGAATAGCTGCCATATTGATAGCTACAAATGGAGAGGAAGCTCTTGGGGAATTTTTATGAATAAAATTTGCAAACACTTCTTTTCCTACTCCACTTGCCCCCAAAAGCATGACACTTGCTTGTGTTGGAGCCACCTTGAGAGCCTTGCTCTTAGCTTCTTCAAGGGCTGGTGAAGAGGCGATGAAGCCGTCCCTCTTTTCGCTTTTTTGAGATTTTGGAAGTTTTTTGGAAGTTACCTCTTGAATCTTTTTGCTTTTTTTGATTGCCTCTACCAAATCCTCAATTTCAAACGGCTTTGTCAAAAAGTCCTTTACACCCAATCGAATTGCCTTGATTGCATTATTTACAGAAGCATTGGCAGTGATAACAATCGCCTCATATTTTCCACCAAGCTGTGTCAAAAACTCCAAACCATCCATTTGAGGCATATTAATATCTGTCACAATCAAATCAAAACTCTCATCAAGTTTTTTGAGCGCATCTTTTGGACCCTTAAAGAGTTCGACCTCAAACTCTTCATAATCTTTAAGCGAGATTTCAAGAGCCTTTCTTAAGTTAATATCATCTTCTATCACTGCAATTTTCATTTTTTCTCCAATACACTAAACTCAATCACTCCATCTTTAAGTTGTGCAATCACTCTTTTTGGAGGAACTTTGAAAATTGTTTTACTCTTGGCTTGGAGATCTTTTGTGATCACCTCATCATAGATTCCCACTCCGCTTGAATACAAGCACTCTAAAACTTGATCCTTGTTTTGTTTTAGATATTTTTCTACATCTCTTTGCTCTAAAACCCCTAGGGGAACAAAAGTGCATTTTTTGATGATTTCAAACTCTCCGTTTTTCACCCCACGACTTCCTTTAGAATCAATGACCTTTGAGACACGATACTCCTCCCCCTCAAAAAGAGTATTTTTGATTTTTGCGCGATAAGAGATTATAAACTCCTCTGCATTCAAAGCTTGCATCAAAACCAATACGACCGCAAAATTATTCTTCCCCATCATCAAGGAGCTCTTCTTCTTGCTCTTCTTTTGGACACTGGCTTGCATAGGCAACTTTTTCACCAGCAACATTGACGATTTTAACTCCGCTTGTATTGCGTCCTGCTTCTCTGATCGCTTGAGTATCTACACGGATCATTTTTCCGCTACTTGTAAGAACCATCAAATCCATCTTTTCATCATTGACATTTACAACACTGACAAGCTTTCCTGTCTTTGGTGTGAGCTTCATCACAATCACACCTTTTCCTCCGCGACTTTGCAAGCGATAAGATGCAGCTGTAGTTTGCTTACCAATTCCTTTTTCACTCACTGTCAAAAGCTTATCTTCATCGCTTCCAATCGTCACAGCACCCACAACATAATCTTTTTCATCTTTGAATCTAATCCCTGTTACCCCTCTAGCTACACGGCCAATTTCGCGCACATCTTCGATATTAAACCGAATACACATTCCCTCATAAGTTGCAATAAAGAGCTCTTTAATCTCGCTAGTAATAATCTTGGCTGTAACCAACTCATCATCTTCATCAAGATTGATCGCCCTTACCCCAACGCTTCTAATATTGCTATATTCGCTTAGATTTGTTCTTTTGACAATTCCATTGCGTGTAAAGAAAACAAGAGATTTGCTTTCATCAAAATCACTCGTTGTGATTGTGGCCATAATCTTTTCATCTTGCTGAATCTGAATGAGATTCACCACCGCTTTTCCAATCGCTGTTCTTCCTGCTTCTGGGATTTTATACACCTTGAGCCAATAGAGCTGTCCACGATTTGTTACAAACATAATCGTATCGTGCGCATTGGCTACAAAGAATGATTCGATAAAGTCATCATCATGTGTATTGCCACTGATTTTCCCCTTGCCTCCACGATTTTGCTTCTCATAGGTTTTCAAGGGCACACGCTTAACATATCCTCGATGGCTCATTGTAACAACGACTTTTTCATTGGGAATCAAATCTTCCACATCAATCGCATCATAATCGTCTTCAAGTTCTGTTTTTCTTGGAGAGCTAAATCTCTCTTTGACCTCCAAGAGCTCTGCTTTGATGATTTCATTGAGCTTATCTTCACTTCTAAGAATAGAGTTAAGATATTCAATTTGTGCCAAAAGTTCTGCATATTCTTGCTCAATCTTATCCCTCTCAAGCCCCGTAAGACGCTGTAGGCGCATTTCCAAAATTGCCTTGCTTTGCAACTCAGATAGCCCAAACCTCTCCATCAATGCACTCTTAGCTTCTTCAGAATCTTTGCTTGCACGAATGATTTTGATCACTTCATCAATGTGATCTAGAGCGATTTTTAAGCCCTCCAAAATATGAGCTCTTGCCTTAGCTTTTTCAAGCTCAAAAATCGTCCTACGGATGACAATGGTTTTGCGATGAGAAATAAAGAGCTTAAGAAGCTCCATAAGAGTAAAGATTTTGGGCTCTTTATTATTGATCGCAAGAAGGATGATTCCAAAGGTTGTTTCCATTGCTGTGGATTTATACAAATGATTGAGCACAATCTCACTCATTGCCTCTCTTTTGAGTTCAATTACTACCCGAATCCCCTCTCGATCGGACTCATCTCTTACCTCAGAGATTCCCTCAATCACCTTTTCTTTGGCAAGCTCGGAGATTTGCTCAACAAGACGCGCTTTATTGACTTGATAGGGAATCTCATCAATCACAATAACATCTTTATTTTTCGTTGTTTCAATATGCACTTTTGCGCGCACTTTGATGCGTCCTCTTCCAGTGCGATAGGCCTCAATAATCCCCTGTTTTCCAAAGATGATCCCTCCTGTTGGAAAATCAGGACCTTTTACAAACTCCATCAAATCTTCCAGCTCACAATGCTTGCGATCAATCATATACACCAAAGCATCCACAATCTCATCAATCCTATGAGGAGGGATAGAAGTCGCCATCCCTACTGCAATCCCGCTTGATCCATTAATCAATAGATTGGGGATCCGACTTGGAAGAACATCAGGCTCTTTAAGCGTATCATCATAGTTGGGGACAAAATCCACTGTATCTTTTTCAATATCTCTCAAAATCTCTTCGCTTGCCTGCGTCATCCTTGCTTCTGTATAACGCATTGCTGCTGCATTATCCCCATCGATTGATCCAAAGTTCCCTTGCCCATCAACAAGCTCAAGTCGCATAGAAAAATCCTGAGCCATACGCACCAATGCTTCATATACAGCACTATCACCATGAGGATGGTATTTACCAATCACATCACCTACAATTCTTGCGCTTTTTTTATAAGCAGCACGCGAAGTCACACCCAACTCATGCATTGCATACAAAATCCGACGATGAACAGGCTTAAGCCCATCCTTTGCATCAGGCAAGGCACGCCCAACAATCACACTCATCGAATAATCAAGATAACTCTCTTTTATCGAATCATCAATACAAATATCTACGATTTCACTATGATCAAGTAGGTTCTCAGCCATCCATACTCCAAACAAAATTTCATTTTAGATTTCTTTATTCATAGCATTTTATAGTATTTTGCAACAAAAAGAAGATTTTTGGGGAATAGGAAGTTTTTTTGAAACGCTCAATTCTTAATTTATCTTAACTCCATGAAAAAATCAAAACATTTTAAGTTAAACTAACAGTTTTGAAGGTTAAGGATCTAGATATGAGCAAAGAAAGTCTCAAAAAATTTCTTAAAAGCCAAAATCATCCAAGCAAAGCAACAAAAGTTTCACTTGAAGCGCTCCTCCCCTCTGAATATCTCATTATTGATGTTCGAGATCCTAAAGTGTATTCTTCTACCCCTCATTTCCCTAAAGCTTTAAATTTCAATCATTTTGAAGAAATCAAACAATTTTGCCTTTCAAATCAAGACAAAAAAATTCTCCTTGTATGCAATGGGGGATTAGAAGCAGCAAAGGTTGGAACACAACTTGTAGAATCCGGATTGAAACAGATTTATTTTTTAGATGAATATTTGCAAATTGTCCAAGAATACTTTCCTCTTGAAAACATTTAAGGAGTGGTTATGATTAAAAAAATCATCTATTTTGCAGGCTTCTTTTCAAGTGTTTTTGCCAACTCTCTTGACTTTTATCAAGCATGGTCGATTGTGGAGGCTAATAATCACGCGATCAAAGCCGAACAAATTGCTATGCAAAAAACAGAAAAACTTAAACAAGCAAATATTATGCTGTATTTGCCCAGAATCGAGCTAACTGCAGGATATGCCTACCTTGGAAGCCCAGTTCAACTTGATCTCAAAAGTGGGCTAGAAGCACTCAACTCTTCTCTTCCTTATCCCCTCCCTCCAATCCCCCAAATCACAGATCGTCTAACCCCGCTTGATCTAAGCAATCAGCACATTATGACAGCTTCACTTAAAATCATCTATCCTCTCTATACAGGAGGAGCGACTTATGCTGCCAATCGTTTAGGGAAATTGGCATTTGAAGACACACAAGAGGCACTTAAACTCAAAAAACTTTCCACATTTGAACAGTTAGCCAATGTGTATTATGGGGTTTTACTCAATCAAGAGATTCTCAAAACACTTCAAGATGTAGAAAAAGGACATAAACTCCACTTAGAAAATGCACAAAAGCTTCAAAAAGCAGGGCAGATTGCCAAAATTGAAACTCTCTCAGCTCAAGTTGCCTATGATCGCGCAAAAAACGACACCCTCAAAGCTCAAGATTCTCTAGAAGTGTCTAAACTTGCCTTGCAAAACCTTCTTTCTGATTTTGACCAGCACTACACACTAAGCTCAAAACTCGTGATTAGTAAACATGCCAAAGAGCTTATCCTTGATCCTATTTTAAAAACAACTCTTGATTCTTATCCTGCACTCAAATCTGTTGATATCAAATCCAAACAAGCTCAAGAACTAACAAAACTAGAACGCTCAAAATTTCTTCCCACCATTGCTCTTTTTGGAAACTATAGCTACCACGATCACAATTCAATTCTTGGAAAATCTCTCCCAAGTTGGTTTGTCGGAATTGGAGCAAAAATGACGCTTCTTGACAATACAGGCTCTTATCAAAAGTATCAAGCAGGGAAAGTCGCTCAGTTTGAAATTTCAGAACGCAAAAAGCAAGCCATCAAAGACATCTCACTGCTTGTTGAGAAAACCTACAAAGAAGCTATCCAAGCAAAAAAACTGTATTTCACTCTAGATTCCTCAATCGCTCTTGCTGAGGAAAATCTTAAACTGCAAGAAAAAGCCTTTGCTCAAGGAATGGCTACAAGCTCACAAGTCATTGATGCACGCAATTTGCTTTCAAAAGCTCAAATCGAACAAAAAAGCATTGCTTATAAATACATCTTATCTGTCGCCAAACTCATGGCTTTGAGCAATTCAATTTATGATTTTAAGCTTTATCAATAAGGAGAAAAAATGAAAAAAATAATTCCTTTTATCATCCTAGGTATCGGAATCTTTGGACTAGGTTTATGGCTAATTCAAAGCTTTCAAAAAGCTTATCAGCCCCAACCACAGATTCTCCAAGGACAGATTTCTGCACGCGAATACAATGTATCTTCAAAGCTTGCAGGTCGCATCTCAGAGGTTTATGTCCAAAAAGGACAGATTGTCAAAAAAGGTGATTTGATCTACACAATCCATTCTCCAGAACTTGAGGCCAAATTACAACAAGCCCAAGCAGGATATGAAGCAGCAAAAGCCTTGAGTGCAGAAACTCAAAAAGGAGCAAGAGAACAGCAAATCATCTCCGCCAAAGATATGTGGCTAGGTGCAAAAACAATGCGCAATCTTGCCGAAAAAACCTATATGCGAGTAGAAAATCTCTATAAAAGCGGTGTTGTAAGTTTGCAAAAACGCGATGAAGCTTATGCCAATTTTGAGGGAGCAAAACTCAAAGAAAACACCGCATATCAACAATATCAACTTGCGCTTGAAGGGGCAAGCAAGGAAACCAAAAAAGCTGTCGAAGAAAAGGAAAAGGCTGCTGCGGGAACTGTTGCAGAAGTTGAGGCTTATGCCAAAGACTCTCAAGTCTTAGCTCCAGCAGATGGAGAGGTAAGCAATGTTTTGCTCCACGAGGGAGAGCTTGCTCCTAGCGGATTCCCTGTTGTTCTTTTGGCTGATATGAATGAAGCATATTTGCGCCTCAATATCACCGAAGATGAGCTCAAAAACTACCCCAAAGGCAAAGTTTTTCAAGCTTATATTCCTGCCCTTGATGTAAATGCAAGTTTTGAGGTGACTTTCGTCTCTGTAATGGGAGATTTTGCAACGTGGAAGAGCACAACAAGCAACAAAGGATATGATATCCGCACATTTGAAATCAATGCCAAGCCCACACAACCCATTCCTAATTTGCGCATTGGTATGAGTGTTATTATCCATCAAAATAACTCATCTCAAAAGCAAGTCTCTTCATGGTAGAAGCATTCAAAAACGATTTGCTTTCTTTGGCAAAAAGCCCCTTTTCGCTTTTTGTCCTATGTGTTCCAATGCCCCTAATTGCCCTTTTACTTTTCTTTACTCTAGGAAATGGAATCTTGCAAAAGATGCCTATTGGGATCTTAGATCTTGATCAATCCAGCACTTCAAGCCAAATCATTTTTTCCCTTCAAGCTTCACCCGCCCTAAAAGTACAAAAATTCTACACAAGCTTAGAAGATGCCAAAAGCGATCTTCAAAATGCATCTATTTTTGCTCTCATTGTCTTGCCTCACCAACTCCAAAGCAATGCAAAAAAAGGCATTCCCACAGAGATCCCCCTCTATTACAACGCACAATTTTTACTTGTGGCCAAAACCTTACAATCTAAGATTCTCCAAATCATTCAAACTGAAAATGTCAAACTTAAACTTGCAAAAAACTTAGTAGAGAACAAAGTCTTTATCGGTGCACTATCCAAATCTATGCCAATCACACAACAAATCACCGCACTTTACAACCCAGATAGTAGCTATGCACAATTTTTACTGACTGCAATCCTTCCTTGTTCGCTTGCGATTTTAATCTGCGCTTCACTTCTTTGCTCTCTCCTAAGAGATCCCTACACCTCTCTTCAAGCCCATACAAAGCCCACAGAAGTGCTTAAGATCTTAGGCGTTAAACTCTTTAATATCACAGTGTTTTATCTGTGTTGGTGGTGGGCGATGATGTGGTTTTTTGAATCCATTATGCATCTGCCGATGCGAGGAAATTGGGGGATTATGACTTTGGGAGGACTGCTTTTAATCCTTGCTTACCAGTCAATTACATTATTTATTTTTGCACTTGCCAAAGATTCCACGCGCGCCATTAGTATCATCAGCGTTTATTCTGCCCCAAGTTTTGCATTTGCAGGTATCACCTTTCCAACCAATAGCATGGATTCTTTTGCAAGATTTTGGAGTGATCTCTTGCCTGTAAGCCATTATCTAGAGCTTTATATCCAACAAGCCAATTATGGAGGGAGAATTGATTTGGCCCTTTCTTTATGCTCTTTGATGCTTCCCTTTCTTCTTTTTGGGTTGATCGGCTGTGTCATTTATGTCTTAAGGAATCAAAAATGATCTTTTTTGAAATTTTTTTAAGCGAAGCTAAACGCTTATTGAAAGATATTTCAGTTTTGACAGTCTGCATTATTGGCCCATTGGTATATTTTCTTCTCTATCCCACACCCTATGCCAACGATGTCGTCAAAACTCAGCAAATTGCCATTATCGATGAAGATCAAACTCATCTCTCCCGCACCCTTGCTTTTTTGGCAGATTCTAGTCCAGAAATCTCTATCCAAGCATATGCAACCTCTCTCACACAAGCACAACACCTCCTTGAAGAAGGGAAAATCTTTGGAATCCTCTATATTCCCAAGGGATTTGAAAAAGATGCATTCTTGCAAAGCTCTCCGCATCTTGCATTTTTAGCCAACTCATCTTACTTCCTCATCTATGGAGCGATTATCAATAGCCTCCATGAAGCCACAGAAGCACTCAAACCCACAATCTCAGAAAAACAACGCCTTCTTTATGGAATCCAAACCCCCCACTATCAAATCCAAAAAGAACTGCTCAACCTCAAATCCTCCCCCCTCTTCAATCCCTCTTTGGGATATATTAATTATGCCCTTGCAGCAGTTTTTGTTGTGATCCTGCATCAAATGATTTTAGTGGGAATGGGGATTTTTGGTTCTCATTATCGTGGAAAAATTTCTCCCATCTCTCTTGTTTTTTCAAGACTGATTTTATTTGGATTGCTTTCAATTGCTTTGTTTGCGTTTTATTTTGGATTTGGATTTTCTTTTTATGGGATTACACGACACGCTCAGATTCTAGATTTTTGGCTGATGTCTCTTGCTTTTATTTTTGCTTTTGTTTCAATGGGGAATTTTTTTGGAGCTCTAGTCAAACAAGCCTATCAAGCAACAATCATTATTTTGCTCTGCTCACTCCCACTTGTCTTCCTTCTTGGTTTTATTTGGCCCTCTTTTGCCATCCCCTCTCCAATTCAGCAACTCATCCAGTTTGTCCCCGTCTATCACGGCGTCAATGCCCTCTTGCGTCTCAATGAAATGGGAGCGAGTTTTTATAGTGTTTATCCCTACTTTCAACATCTCATTGGACTAGGAATCTTTTATACATTCCTTGCTCTTTTGGTCTTATATATCAAACAGGCCAAAAGCTCATCTCAAAAGCTCCTATAATCCCCCCCCCCCTATCAATCCAAATCATAGAATATCTTCATACAAAAAACATCGCTCTATTTTAAAGATGAAGCGCAATGATAGAAAGTCCAGATTCTTATCTTTTTGCATCACAAAGTGTAAATGCACAAAGCACACGATTCCTCTCTTTTTCCAAAACTCTCTTTGCTTCTTTTAAGCTTGTTCCGGTTGTAATCACATCATCAAAAATCACAACATCTTTTTCTCTTAGATGAGTTTGAAAGCCTTTTGGGTGTGTTTCCCTATATTTCAAATCCTTTCCTGCATAGCTCACTTGATGAGATGCCCTCAACTCTCCATAAATAGGAATGATCCCACATGATCTAAATGCATGCAAACACACACCCGTATGAGAATAACCCTTGCTCACACAATCATCTATTCCCACACCTACAACACCTTTTGGAAACACAATCTCAGAGGGCAGATGATCTCGTGCCTTTCTTGCAAGCAAGGAAAATATTTTAGATCCGATCAAAGTATATTTATAATGCATCAAAAGCTCCACATCGCTAAAAGCATAAAAACTATACACACTCATCCCCTCAACAATCCTAGTTCCCATCACAATAGAAGGAAAACAAGCTTGGCATATTAAAGAGCCTAGATTCCAAGTGCCACAAATTAAGCACTTCATCATAAGCTCCTAAGAAAAGATTTTGATATGCTTCAGAATGTGTTGATGAATAGAATCAATGCTTTCTTTGGCATCAATTTTTAGAAGTGGGATTTTAAGCTGATGACAAGCCTCAACCATCTTTTGCTGAATCTCAAGCAAAAATTCCACTCCCCTTTGCTCAATCCTATCTTGGTGTTTGACGCTCAATCTTTTTTCTAATTCTTCTTGCGTCAATTCCAAAAGCACAACACAATTAGGCAAAATATTTTGCACTGCAAATAAATTCAGTTCAATAAGCTTTTGAAAATCCAAATCTTTTGCATATGCAATCCCAGAGATCAATGAGCGATCAGAGATAATCAACCTATCTTGATTGGGCAAAATAACACGATGGATATGCTCAGCACGATCAGCAAGAAACAAAAGACACTCAGCCTCCTTGCCAAGTTCCATTTCTTCTTCAAGCAAAATCTTTCTTAGCTTTTTTCCAAGCTCACTCCCCCCAGGCTCACAAGTAAAAATTGCTTGAGGCATTTTCTCTCTCAAAAGCGCAATCTGTGTGCTCTTCCCTGCAGTATCAATTCCCTCTAATGCTAGATACATCTATAACCCTTTTCTTGCAAAAATTGGCAGGCTTCTTTTGGAACCAAATGCGAAATCTTCCCACCATATTCAATGATGCTACGCACAATTGATGAGCTAACAAATGCATTTTGGAGAGAAGGCATAAGATAGAGAATCTCAATTTGAGGATTCAAAGATTGATTGGCATATCCCATTTGCAATTCATATTCAAAATCACTCACAGCCCTAAGCCCTCTAATCACGACCTTTGCCCCCAAACTCTGTGCAAACTCTACTAGCAAACAATCAAAAGTCTCAATCCTAATCTTAGAATGTTCTTGTGTGCAACGTCTCAAAATCTCATATCGATCTTCCAAGCTCAATAAAGGAGTCTTAGAAACATTCTTTGCAATCGCAACAACCACCTCATCAAAAAGCTCAGCACTCCTAATCAACAAATCATAATGTCCATTTGTGCAAGGATCAAATGTCCCTGGATAAATCGCTCTCATTTTCCTCCTGCCCATCTTTGATAAAGCTCATTACGAATCCCCAATACATCTAGCCATTTCCCTATCAAAAAGTTTTCCATCTCCTCCAAGGTCTCTATCTTGGCATAATAAGCCAAGATAGGCGGAGCAATAATCACACCAAGATTGGAAAGCTTGAGCATATTCTCCAAAGCAATACTTGAAAAAGGCATTTCTCTTGGGGCTAGAAGCAATGTCTTTTTTTCTTTGATCATCACACTTGCACAGCGTGAAATAAGCTCATCTCCAATCCCACAAGCAATCTTTGCAAGTAAATTCATACTTGTTGGGACGATTGCCATCATATCCGCACCAAAGCTACCTGAAGCAATATCTGCCCAAATTTCCCTCTCCTCATACAAAATCCCTCCGCGCGCCTCAATCTCCTCCAAAAGATTCTTGCAAGTCTCTTTTTTCCATACAAGCTGAGCGGATTCTGAAAGGACAATATGACACTTTGTGCTTTTTTGCATCTCTTCAATCAAACGCAAACCCAGTCTTATCCCGCTTGCCCCCCCTATTCCTACAACTACCTTTTTCATCGAATGATCGCCTTTCTCTCTCCAATAATTTTGATTTTAATCTGCTTTTTGCTCTCAGGATTTCTAGCCATGATCTCATCATTCATCGCCCCATTTTGCATTGCCTCTAGCCTACCCTCAATCACCACCCCCTTCTCTTGATATTTCACATCAATCCAATCTCCACGCCTAACCAAAACTTTAGGCTTAAGCTTTGAGCTCAACAACACTTGATCTTTGGAAACAAAACTCCGAAGAGAAGAAGAGAGAATCTCTTCTTTAGTAGCAATACGAGATACAAAAGAAGAAAATGGGATTCTTTGAAGCGCGACATTTCCCAAGCTCAAATCCTCTCCAGCTCTTAGATCCTGAAAAGCGACATAAGCCTCTAAACTTGCCACAATCTCACAATAAAAAGGCTTCAAAGAACGCTTTCCATCCTCTTGCACCTCTACCATTACAACAAAACGATTTTTTTTGAATGCCTTTTCATCT
Organism: Helicobacter kayseriensis; assembly: GCF_021300655.1. Classification (NCBI taxonomy): domain Bacteria; kingdom Pseudomonadati; phylum Campylobacterota; class Epsilonproteobacteria; order Campylobacterales; family Helicobacteraceae; genus Helicobacter; species Helicobacter kayseriensis. The sequence continues at coordinate 112,890 of NZ_JAJTNB010000002.1, read as the reverse complement.
AGCTCCACACCAAGCAAAGAAATATTCTTCCCCTTTATATTTCCCAATGGCTTAAGCCAAATCTCTTTGACTTGAGGCTTGCAAGAAGCATAAAGTGTTTCAAAAGTGGAGCGTATTTGATCTTTGATCTTTGAATCATCCCAAGGCAAGCGATAAGAAAACTTCACCTCTTTGAGTTTTTGCTCACCCAAAGCAAATCCTCTAGATTCAAAAAGCTTTGAAAGCTCAGAGACAGGGATCTTTATCTCAAATTGCTCTCCAAAAGAAGCGATCACAAATGAGGGAGATTGGGGAAATAAAAGCGTTGAAAGGACCTTATCTTCCATCACCCAATAATGCTCTTTTAATTCCTTGGCCCCCAACATCACACAAAGCATTCCAAGCACAATAGCTCTTATCACTGCACAAACTCCAAAAAGCTCAACAAAATCACACGTTCATTTCCTCCAAAATTGACTCTAGCTTTTGCTTCCTTCCCCCTTCCATTGACCTCTTGAACCCTTCCAATCCCAAAAACCTTATGCCTAACTAAAGAGTTTTTTTGTATTTCCCTCTTCTCTGATATGCCACTTTGTCCCTCATGTAAGAATCTTGATGGAGTCATCATGGTGCGTTTGCCCCTTTGAGATCTAGATGAGACATGGCTCAAACACAATCTTTTTTTGGCTCGTGTAAAAGCCACATATCCTAGCCTTCTCTCTTCTTCTAGATTCCCTTCATCTTTAATAAGTGGGAAAACTCCATCCTCACACCCAATCACAAAAACATAATCAAATTCCAAGCCCTTGCTAGAATGCATACTCATACAAGAAATCTTACTTCCCACTTCTTTATCAGATTCTGAAGATAAGCTCAAATCATTCAGAAAATCTTCTAGGGATTGATTTGGATTTTCTTCCATAAACTCTCTCAAATATCCAAAAAGTTCATCAAGGTTTGCTTTACGATCATCTCTTTCATATTCTGCATACTCATCAAGCAAGGGGATTTTTTTCTCAAACAAATGCTTAAATGCATCCATTGAAACACGCAAGGCTTGCTTCATCTCCGCAATCAAAGCAAAAAAATCTTTTAAAACCTCATAAGTCTTTGGTGCAAGCTGATGAGGATGGGTTTGAAAATATTGATAAATGCTTGTGCCCTTTGCACCTTCTTGAAGCTTGTCTTGTGAGACCTTTCCAAGTCCTCTTTTGGGTTTATTAATCACTCTCAAAAGCGAAAAATCATCACAAATATTGACCATCAAACGCAAATAACTTAATGCATCCTTAACCTCTGCCCTCTCATAAAAATGCACAGAACCAATAAGCTTGTAAGGAATCTTGGCTCGATTTAGCCCCTCTTCAACATTACGACTTAGCGCATTGACTCGATACAAAATCGCAATTTCTTCAGGCCTAATTCCACTTTGTAAAAGACTTTCTATCTCGCAAGCAACAAAGGACATTTCTTCTCTTTCACTCAAAAAAGAAAAAATCTGCACTTCCTCCCCATCTTCTTTTGTTGCAAACAATGTTTTTCCAAGACGCTGAGTATTGCAAGAGATGAGCTGATTGGCAAATTGCAAGATCTGTGGAGTAGAGCGATAATTTTTTTCAAGCTTAATCACAGTTGCCTCTTTGAAATCTTTCTCAAATTCCAAAATATTGCGAATATCTGCCCCCCTCCATCCATAAATGCTCTGATCCTCATCTCCCACAACACAAAGATTCTGATGTGCACAAGTTAAAAGTCTTAGAAGTTTATATTGCAAAAAATTTGTATCCTGATACTCATCTACCATAATGTATTGATACTGCTTACTCATCTCTTGAGCCAAAGAGGGATTTTTCTCCAATATCAAATAAGACAAATAGAGCAAATCATCAAAATCCAGCAAATGATATTCATTTAAATAAGTCTGATATTGATCATAAAGCTCAGCCATAAGCTTACTTTCTTCAGATTTTGCTTGTTTGAAAACTTCTTGTGGGGAGAGAATCTGATTTTTATAATAAGAAATATAGCTGATCACCACAGAGGGAGAAAAAGGGGATTTAAAGGATTGGATAATCTTTTTGACATCATCTCTATCAAGCAAAACAAACGAAGAAGGACGATCAAGAAGAGAAATAAATTTTTTCAAAAACATTAAGCCAAATTTATGAAAAGTGCATAAAAGCGGATAGGATATTTGATCACCTCCTATCAGCCTCAACGCCCTTTCGCGCATCTCTTGACTGGCCTTGTTTGTAAAAGTCAAACACAAAATAGAGCTTGCAGGGATTCCAATTTCTTTGATCAAATAAGCAAGACGCGTCGTTAAAGTCTTGGTTTTTCCACTCCCAGCACCCGCTAAAAGTAAGAGTGGGCCATCAATATGCTCAACAGCCTGTCTTTGCTCAGGATTTAGATCTTCCAATCTCACTGCTGTGCCTTTTCTAAAATCTCACTTGTATCAATCTTAAAATCAAAAAATTCTGAGACAAATCCCTTTTTTGCAATGCCCTGAAACAAAGAAATAGCACTTTTGATATTCCCTTCTTGCTGATAGAGAAGGGCCAATGCATAACGACTCTCCAAAGTCGCACTTGAATCAATCTTTGAAATCTGCAAAAGTGCAACAGCATTATTGTGATGCCCAGAACCAATCGCTGCAACCGCCCCCATAAACTTTGTTGCTGGGTCTGTTTGCTTTAATCCATCAATCAAATCATTATAAAGCACAAACGCTTTTTCAAACTCTTGGTTATAAATATAAGCCAACCCTAATGCTTGCATAATCCCCACAGGAGATTCCTCTTGTGTTGTAAGTTTGTCTTGCAAATGCGTAATCACAAAAGAAAGATTCCCTGTCACAAAAGCTAGATAAATATAAAGCTCACGCGTCAAACTTCCTCCATAATAGAGGGAATGCATATCTGCAAAACTTCCTTTTCTAAAAAAACCAGAAAATTCAAGAGAAATATCTTTGAGATTTCCCTTGTAATTTCGAGCAACTTGATACATCATATCTGTCGTCAAATCTTTGGGAAGTTTTTGCTTAAGAAGTGTGAAGTATTGGCTTATCTTTTCTTGATCACCTTGCCCCATAGCATAGATTGCTTGGAGTGCAAAATGAATAGGTTTGGGGTTTTTAAACTGATTGACAAAATCAAAAGCTTCACTCATCTTGCCTTTTGCATAAGAAAAAAGTTCATGCAAGAACATTCTTTGATCTTCATCCTTAAAATCAACCCTCAAAAAATCTCCCCCTAGCATTTCAGTCATTTTTGAGACATTTTGATATGTTATTTTCCCCGTCATAATGGCAAAAATTCCTGCCATCAAGTCTGCATTGTCCAAATAATATGCCTTAGAAAAATACAAATGAGCATTTTCAAAATCCCCCAATTGCGCATAAACAAGACCGATATTGTAATAAAGCACAGGATGCTGAGCATGGGTTTTGACTTTTTTTAAGAAAATCTGCAATGCCTTTCTCAAATCCCCAGAATACACTTCCTTAAGCCCTTGGGCAATATCACGATTGATACGCGAAAAAACCTCTCCCCTTGTATAAGAATCACTTGCCTCATCAATATTCCCTACACTCCACTCAAATCCACCCTCAGACAAAAATTGAAAAACCTGTTGTGCATCAAATACCCTATAGGGCGCATAATAAAACAAAATTTTGTATTGTAATGATTGGCGTGATTCAAATTTTGTATCCCAAAAACGCTTTTGCGCTTCTTGGATATCAAACAAATAAGGATCAAGTTCAACCCGAATCTTAAAAAAAGGCTTTTGATTTTTTAGACTCATCAAAAGATTTGCACTCTCTGAAAAATTTCCCAACTTAAGCTCAACAAGCTCTAAAGCACTGATTGCTTCTTGGTTGTCAGGATAATGCAAAAGATATTCTTGGATTTTATCTCTAGCGCTCTTATAATCTCCATTGCGCGCATACAACATTCCCAAGGCCAACATATTTTGATTTGAGTGATCTTTTTTGAGATATTGCAATGCATTATAATCATCTCCCAAAACCAAAAACATCTCTGAAGCCAAAGCATTATTTTGAATTTGATAGTTGGAAGAATTGGGATTAAGCAAAGGGGAAAGAGATTCGAAATATTGGTTTTTATAAAAAGAAACAAGGCCGTATAAATACGAATAAAAAGGAGCTCTTGCCGAATCAGATAAAGTTTGCTCTGCTAGCTTAAGAAAATGCGCAAATGATTTTTCATCTTTCATTCTTAGAGCACTATAAGCAGCATTTATTGAGCTTAGCGCAACATCATCTCCTCCCTCAATCGCATCTTCAAATTTTTTCTTTGCAAGAGCAAAATCCTTTTCTCCTGTATAGATAACACCCAAATTGTAATTTGCCAAAGATTGAGAGTAAAGTGAGATATTTTTAAAAATCTCAAGTGCTTCATCCACGCGTCCATTATCATATAAAATATTGGCCTTTTGAATCAATTCCGAAAGCTCCCCCTTGGGCTTTGTATAAAAATCTTTTGCAGAAGTAATGGGCCCTTCTTGCAAAGATGATTGGTTTGTAGATATTTGGGTTTGTGGAGCAAAAACCTCTTTTTGCGAATCTAGATTTTCCACCTCCTTTTGATTAAATACTTTAAAGATAAAAAATACCACTAACGCAATCAGCAAAGCCCCAATCAAAACAAGAACAGAATAAACAAATGTTTTATTTTCACGAATGAAAACCATTTTTTTTAACGATGTAAGTATCAGCCTCAATCGCGTCTGTATTTTAGAATGCAGGGGCTTTTTATCTTGCATTCTATAAATACCTTCTTAAAGCACTAGGAATATCAATGCTTCCATCTTGATTTTGATAGTTTTCTATAATCGCCACAAGAGTGCGACCAACTGCCAAAGATGAGCCATTCAGAGTATGCACAAGAGAATTCTTTCCCCCCTCTTTGAAACGAATCTTAGCTCGCCTTGCTTGAAAATCTCGTGTATTTGAAACAGAACTAATTTCACGATATGTATTTTGTCCAGGCAGCCACACCTCAAGATCAACCGTATTGCTTGCGCTAAAACCAAGATCCCCGCCACAAAGCTGAATCATTCGATGAGGAAGCCCAAGCTCACGGAGGATTCCTGATGCTGTTTCAAGCATATATTCCTGCATCGCATCGCTTTGGCTAGGATGGGTGATAGCCACAAGCTCAACCTTATCAAATTGATGCTGACGAATCATCCCTCTTGTATCTCTTCCTGCACTTCCAGCTTCTTTTCTAAAACAAGGCGTATGTGCAGTCATCTTAATTGGAAGGGCCTCTAGGGGAATAATTGTGTCATTGTAAAGATTGGTCAAAGTAATCTCAGAAGTTGAAATCAAATAAAGCTCGCTTCTACATTCACTCCCATCACTTTCTTCTGTTTTTCCAGAAATTTTAAACATATCTTCTTCAAACTTTGGCAATTGCCCTGTTCCAAACAAGCATTTCGCATTTGCAATCACAGGAGTTGAAACAACCTCAAAGCCTCTTTTTTCGTTGTAATCAAGCATAAAATTAATCAAAGCACGATTGAGTCTTGCCCCCTCACCCCTTAGAACACTAAAGCGACTTTTTGCCAGTCTAACTCCCCCCTCAAAATCAATCCATCCATTCTTTTGTCCCAACTCCCAGTGCTCTTTTGGAGGAAAATCAAATGTTTTTGGCTCCAAGATTCTTTTGAGCTCAACATTATCTTTTTCATCCTCTCCTTTTGGCGTCCTTTCATCGGGAATATTGGGAATAGCATGCAAAAGCTTGGTTAGATTCTCCTCATATTGCGCCACCTTGCCAAGCAATTCTTGAATCTTCTTTTTATTTTCTTCAAGGCTCTTTTTGAGCTCATCTATTGCTTTCCCCTCCCTCATCCATTCTCCAAAACGCTTAGAATCTGCATTTTGCTTAGCTTGCAATTCCTCCAAATCTTGCTTACTTTTTTTGTATTCCAAAGCACAATGCTTTAATTGATCAAGCGTGGATAAATCTATCTTTTTAATTTCAAGCTTTTTGGCAACTTCATCAAAATTATTCAAAAGCAATCTTGTATCAATCATAGCAAAACCCTCCGAATCTCTATTTTTAACTCTTCTTAGAATATTAACTTATCAAGCTATTTTTATTCCACAAACACGATAAAAGTTTTTATATTTTAAGTGTAAAATACACATTTAAAAGAGGGATAAATCATCGCCATTTTTATATTTTAAGCAAGGATGAAGCAATGTTTGGAATGGGTTTTTTTGAGATTTTTGCAATCATTGTTATTGCAATCATCTTTTTGGGTCCCGACAAACTTCCTCAGGCCATGATAGATCTTGCGAAATTTTTCAAAGCTGTAAAAAAGACTCTTGATGATGCAAAAAGCAATCTTGATAAAGAACTCCATCTTGAAGAACTCAAAAAAGAAGCACTTGAATACAAAAGCTCTCTTACCCAAGGCTTAGAAACGCTTAATAAAGATACATTTGATTCTTTTCATTCAATTCTTGATGAGAAGCCAAAACCTTCACAAGAGCTTCAAGATGCACTTAATGCTCAAAGCTTAGAAAACAAAGCTCAAGAGCAAAGCCAACACTCCAACAATCTAGAAATCAAGCCCACTGATCAAATACAAGAAATTTCCTACAAAAGTAAGGATTCATAAATGTTTGAAGATTTAAAGCCTCACATCCAAGATTTGCGCAAACGCTTGATTATTTCGTGCCTTACATTGATTGTTGTATTTTTAGTTTGCTTTTCTTTTTGGGATCATATTTTTGAGTGGATTAAGCTTCCCCTCACACAAGCTTTTCAGAATGATGTCAGAGGAGAGCTTGTCCAACTCTCTCCAGCAGAAGGTGTTTTCACAGCAATGAAAGTTAGCTTTTTTGCCTCTCTTGCTATTTCAATGCCTGTAATTTTCTGGCAAATATGGCTCTTTATCGCACCCGGTCTTTATAAACATGAAAAAATGATCATTATTCCTTTTGTGTTTTTTGCAACTTTGATGTTTGCCATTGGTGCAAGCTTTGCATACTTTATTGTTTTTCCTTATGTGATTAAATATGTCTTATTGTTTGGAAATGAATTTTTTAGCGCCAATATTAGCGTTGAAAACTATGTCACATTCTTCACACGGCTAATTCTTGGTTTTGGAATCGCTTTTGAACTACCTGTTTTGAGCTATTTTTTGGCAAAAGTTGGCTTAATCACAGATGAAACCCTTAAGGGATTTTTTAAATATGCTATTGTGATTATTTTCATCATCGCAGCCATTATTACACCCCCTGATGTGCTCTCTCAATTTTTTATGGCTATTCCCCTTATTGGACTTTATGGAATATCTATTTTAATTGCAAAGATCATCAACCCTGCCCCTCCTGCAGAAAAAGAAGAAGATTAATGCAAGATCATCTTCTTCAAAACTACGACTACTCTCTACCTCAAGAACTCATCGCCACACACCCTGCCTCACCAAGAGAAAGTGCAAAACTCCTTGTATATAATCGAAAAAATGACACGATTATCCATACTGATTTTTGGCACTTCTTTGACTTTATCGCTCCTGATACGCTTTTTGTTCTTAATAACACTAAAGTGATCAAAGCGCGCCTGTTTGGGAAAAAACTCAACAAAGGAATCTTGGGGGGAAGGGTAGAAGTCTTCTATCATCGCCCACTTCAACACAATCGCTTTTTGGTTCAAATACGAGGAAAGGTTCAAGAAGAAACACGGATTGTTTTTACAGATTCTTTTTCTCTCAAAGTATGCAAGCTATTAGATTCTGGGTTTAGGGAAGTGGAATTCTTATTTCACAACACAAAGGCCTCTATCCAAGAAGTACTTACGCAAATTGATCTTTTAGGGCATGTCCCTCTTCCTCCCTATATCAAACGCCAAGATCAAAAGCTTGATGAAAGTGAATATCAGAGCGTTTTTGCTCAAGAAAGTGGTGCTGTTGCTGCGCCCACGGCCTCTCTTCATTTTAGCGATATCTCTTATCTTCAATCTCATTATGACCATTGCTTTGTCACTCTTCATGTGGGTGCTGGAACATTCCTTAGCGTCGAAACACAAGATATTAGAAACCATACAATCCACACAGAATCATTTAGCATCACTCAAGCAAGTTGGGAAAAGATCTCAAATTCAAACAACATACTTTGCGTTGGCACAACAAGTGCAAGGGTTGTAGAATATCTCTATGCCAATCCCCCACATTTTTCAAGCCCTTCACTTCAAGGAGAATGCAATATCTTTTTACACCCGCTCAATCCCCCACAAAAACTCAATGCGCTTCTTACAAACTTTCATCTCCCCAAATCAACACTCATTATGCTTGTTAGCTCGCTTGTAGGGAGAAAAAAATGCCTAGATCTCTATGCTGAAGCAATCAAGCACAAATACCGCTTTTATTCCTATGGGGATGGGATGCTTATCTTATGAGTATGCACATTCAACTTCAACACTACGCAACATTACTTCTTAAGTGGAATCAAACCCATAATCTCAGTGGAGCAAAAACACTTCAAGAGATCCAAGACAATATTCAAGATTGTCTCTATCCCCTTGATTTTGTCACTCCTTTTGAAAGTGTCATTGATATTGGGTCAGGATGTGGTTTCCCCGCCATTCCGTTAGCAATTGCTTGTCCTAAAAGCATTTTTTACCTCACAGAACCGCGAAAAAAGAGGGCTAGCTTCTTGCAAATGCTTGCTTTTGAACTAGAGCTTAAAAATATCCAAATTTTTCCCCATCGCCTTGAAGATACTCAGCTTCCACAAGTTGATCTCATCACCTCAAGGGCAGTAGCCTCTACCCCCTCTCTAATCAAAATTTCTAAGCATCTTCTTTCTCCAATGGGGGCATTTTTATTTTACAAAGGATCAAATCTCTTATATGAAGGGGAAGAAATCAAAGATCATGAGATTTTTACTTCACCTCATCGTCAAATCTACTTTTATCGGAGAAATCAATGTTGAAAACATTACTATTTTTAGGAATCCTTGCTTTAATCATTTGGTTCTTTTTCTTCAAAAAGCGTCCAAAATCCACTCGCACAACGTCATCAAAAATCAATGCAATGGTAGAGTGTCAAAAATGCAAAACCTTTGTCTTGCAAAATGAGGCTATTTTGTCCAATGGTGCTTACTATTGCTCCAAAGAATGCTTACTACAAGGTTAAAAATGCAAATCATCGGTCATCCTTTTATTCCATCACAAAAATTCATCCACATCCAATCCCATCAAGATATTGATTCTGTTTTGGCCAATTGCATTGTTTGGTGGGATGCCTCCCAAGATCCTGACCTCTCCCTAGCCAAATTTTGTCAAGAAAACAAAATTCAATACGCTGTCCAAGTCTCACACCTCAAAGAATTGATTTTCTTTGCTCATTTAGGGGCAAAATATCTCATCACCACAACACCAAAAGCACAACAATTTCAATCCATCATCAAAGAATATCTTCTTGATTGTTTATTGCTTTGCATCATTGAAGATGAAAATGAAATTGAAAAATTAGCCACACTTGGAATTGATGGGGTGATCTTTTATCCTCATCTGCAAATCCACCTTCATTGATTCTAAATCTTTCTTTTCTACAAAATTAGCAAGCTATAATCAGAACTCACACTCTTATAAAGGAAACAAATGGAACACTTTTTGAAAAAAATCGAAACACTTGGAAACAAGCTTCCAGACATCAATCTTTTGTTTTTATTTGCTCTTGCATTTGTGTTTTTACTTTCAGTTTTTCTCTCATTTTTTGACTTTAATTACACACTTTTAAACTCTCAAGGGGAAGAAGAAAAAATTGTTATTCATAGCCTACTTTTTGTCCCCAACCTTCTTGATTTTATCTCCAAAATGGTTCAAAACTTCATATCATTCCCCCCTCTTGCAATCACCCTTGTTGTTACAATGGGGATTGGAATTGCAGAGCATTCTGGACTCCTTAGAGTTTTACTAATTAAGATTACCTCCATCACGCCTCAGTGCCTCATTGTCCCAATCATTACGCTTATTGCTATTCTTTCTCACGTCATAGCAGACAGTGCTTATGTTTTTTTAATGCCCATTTCAGCAGCATTGTTTATGTCTTTTGGGCGACATCCTGTAGCTGGAATCAGCGTCGCTTTTGCTGGATTGGCTGGAGGATTTTCTGCCTCATTAACACCCTCAGCAATCGATCCCATCATGCAAGAACTCACTCAAAAAGCCGCGCATATCATTGATCCTGATCTTAGAATCAATGTATTGTGTAATTACTTTATCTCTTTGGCTGGAGTAGTGGGAGTTGTTCTTGTCTGCTGGTTAATTTGTGACTATATTGTCGAACCCTTTTTAAAAAAACATCTTCCAATTGATTCAAGTGATAATCAAGATTTTTCACCACAAAGCATCACCCCTCAAGAAAATAAAGCACTCAAAAAAACAATGTTTGTCTTTGGATTAATGTGCCTACTTCTTTTCTTATTGTGTTATCCAAAAGATTCTCTTCTTAGAGGAAGCGATGGTAGTCTGACTTCTGGAGATAGCCTGTTGATGAAAAGTCTTGTTCCACTTTTGTTCTGTTTCTTTGCTATTTCTGGCTATGTCTTTGGAAAAACAAGCGGAAAATACCATCAAACAAAAGAGCTAAGTGTCGCAATGAGAGATTCTCTCAAGCCTCTTGGTGACTTTATTGTTTTTAGCTTTATTTGTGCGCAATTTTTGTATGTGTTTAATGCTTCCAATCTTTCAAAATTGCTTGCAATCAGTGGGGCTGACTTTCTCAAAAATCTAGCCCTTCCTGCCCCCCTAACAATTCTTGGCATCATTCTTATCACAGGCTTTCTCAATCTTTTTATCACTTCAGCGACCTCCAAATGGTCTGTTCTTGCTCCTGTGTTTGTTCCAATGCTGATGTTACTTGGCATTTCTCCGGAGCTAACGCAAGCAGCCTTTCGAATTAGCGATAGCGCAATCAATATCATCACCCCACTCTTTGCTTTTTATCCTCTCATTATTTTTTATGCTCGCAAATATTGTCTTCAAATGGGGGTGGGGACATTAAGCTCAATTATGTTTCCCTATAGTATTGGATTGATGATTGTTCTTACGCTTACTCTTTATCTATTTTGGTTTTTTAATATACCACTTGGCTTTGAAAGTTCTTATCTCTATCATTTTTCTCAAGGATCATAAACATGCGCCATAAACTCATTAAAAGATTTTTTAACTATCTAGCTATCCCCTCACAAAGTGATGCAAAGACAACCACGCTCCCAAGCTCACAAGGACAGTATGAACTTGCAAAACTACTTGAACAAGAATTGCTTGAACTTGAATTAGAAAATGTATTGTTGCAAGATAATGCGATTCTAACAGCCAAGCTCAAAGGCAACACCCCAAATATCAAAAGCATCGGATTTTGCGCCCATCTAGACACTGTGGATGTTGGACTTTCCCCAGTGATCAAGCCCCAGATTCTTAAATATACTGGAACCCCCCTTTTACTCAATCAAGATCAGCAAATTTGGATTGATCCTCAAACTCATCCAGAACTTAATCTCTACCTCAATGAAGAAATTATTTTTAGCGATGGGACAAGTATATTGGGTGCGGACAACAAATCAGCCATCTCTATCATCATGTGCCTTTTAGAATCCCTCATTTCTTCTAATGAACCTAGGGGGGATGTTTATGTGTGTTTTTTGCCCGATGAAGAAATTGGTTTAAGGGGGGCTAAGGCTTTGGATCTCAAAGACTTCCCCGCAGATTATGCCTATACAATCGATTGTTGTCAAAAAGGAGAACTTGTTTATGAAACCTTCAATGCAGGGAGTGCTATTATTGAGATCAAAGGAATAAGTGCACACCCCATGAATGCCAAAGGAATCTTAGTCAATCCCACACTGATTGCTGTTGATATCGCCAACTGTCTTGATCGTCTTCAAACTCCAGAAAATACACAATCTAATGAAGGATATATTTGGCTCAATGAAATCCACTCAGATCAAAATAATGCCTCCATGCTTTTGCAAATCAGAGATCACCACAAAACCCTCTATGAAGAAAAAAAGCTTTATCTTCAAGAAGTCGTCTCACTTATACAAAAACGCTATCCCAAAGCTTCCATCCAGCTTAAATTGGAAGATATATACCACAACATCAAAGATTCAATGACATCAGATGAAGCACTCAAACTCCTCAAAGAAGCTTTCAAAAATGCTCAGGTTGAAGAAAAGGTGATTTGCATGCGCGGAGGAACAGATGGCAGTGCACTCAGTGCTAAAGGACTTTTTGTCCCCAACTTTTTTACAGGAGCACATAATTTTCACTCAAGATTTGAATTCTTACCCATCAGCTCTTTTGAGGCAAGTTTTGAGGTTGCAAGACAAATTGTCCATCTTGCTGCCAATTCTTTCCCCAAAAACCCTTAGGTCCTTAGACTATAAACAATTGGCACCTTGATCCTAACCCTTTGAGGAGGGATTGGGAAATCTTTTGAAGCTTTATGAAGTGCACTAATTGCGCTCTTATTTAGCAAATCTCCAGCTGTGCTTGATAAGATCTTAACCCCATCAAGATCTCCATTTACATCCAAAATAAACTCTAAAACAACTTCACCCTCCATCTTTCTCATCCTAGCCATTCTTGGATAGGGATTGTGTGAAGAAATTGCAATGCGAATCTGAGAGAGAAATTCATCACTTACGCCCTCATTATAAGCCAAAACCTGTGCCTCCCCACCCTCTTGCGTAAGATTTGAAGCAATATGTTGTTGAGTTTCTGTATTTTCCTCTGGGGGAATGGGTGAAGTATGATTTGGGGTCACAACTTTCTTTGGAAGTTGCTTGTGTTTTTTTTGAACTCTTTTTTTGGGAGGAGTGGGAGAAGATTGTGGATTAAATTGTGTTTGCTCTCCTCCATTGTTGATGCTAGCAAGCCTCATTACAAAATGATGAGCTCCATCTTGCTTGATACGCATTTGTTGTTGATTCTTAACTCCAAAAACCCAAACTCCACCTATACCATACACCGCCAAGGCACTCATAAAGCCCAAAAAGATAGGGGCTTCAATCTTTTTGCGTAGAAATTGCAAAATTTTCATGTTGATGCTCTTTGAGGATATTTAAGACTTGAATAAAGGATTCAAACTTAGATTCCTTATCACTTCTTAGCTCTATCAGAGTTTGGGGCGAAACTTGATCTATTATTTGATTTAAAGACTTTAAATCCATTTCTTTTCCATCAACAAAAAGACGATTTTGCCTATCAATAATAAGACTCATTTTCTTTTCATTGCGTGGAGTTTGTGAAGCACTTGCCTTGGGAATCTCAACAGGAATTTGGCCCTGAGCAATAAAGGTTGAAACAGACAAAATAATAGCCAAAAGAACAAGCACAATATCAATAAAAGGAACTAGGTTTAACCCCTCTCCTCTCCTAAGCCTCATGCTTTGCCCTATAGCGATTTAGTAAAACATCAATCTTTCTTAATAATGCATTATAAACAACCAAAACAGGGATCGCTACCAGCAAACCCGCCCCTGTAGCCTCTAAAGCCAAAGACAAATCCCCCATAATTTTCTTTGCATCAACTCCACCCCCCTCACTCATGCCATAAAATGTCACAATAATCCCTCCAACAGTCCCAAGGAGACCAATATATGGAGCATTGGAATAAATAATATAAAGCGTCGTCATGTGTTTTGTCAGCGCCTCCTCCAAATCATGAAAACACTTAAAATCTTCAAGCTTGATTTTAGAGAAAAAAATTATTCGCTCAACACTTAGCCAAATTGCCACAAAGCCCATAAAACCCAAAATCGAGAAGATAATACAATCTAGATAAAGTCTTAAGAAATCCATACTTCCTCTTAGTTAATACAATCATTCTTTTAAATTATATCATTATGATAATCATTTTTATTATTGAAAAATCCTCTTCAATCCTCACAATAAAATGCTTAAGCCCTGATGACCTTTTGATATACTCCAAAATTTTTACATTCTACCCCACCAAGGAGTTAAACATTGGATTTTTTTGCAACAAGTGCTTTTTGGAGCGTGATTTCGATCTGGTTTTGGGCTGTCATTATGCCTGGAGCTGATATGTTTTTGATTATACGCACTGCCATCTCACAAGGTCAAAAATGCGCCTATTTTTCCACAGCTGGAATCATTATTGGAACACTCGTGTGGCTTATTGTTGGATTCTTTTTTATCAAAGCCCTATCACAAACATCTTTCTTTGAGATTGTTCAAATCTTGGGAGGATGTTATTTGTTTTATATGGCTTGGCAAATTTTTCTCTCTTTGAAAAACAAACACCCATCGATAGAAAATACAGAAAAACATATGGATCAAAATCACTGGAAAAACTTATCTCAAGGAATCTTGACAAATCTTTCCAATCCAAAACCCCCTATTTTTGTAAGCATTATTTTAAGCAAGCTTCCACAAACGCTTTCTCTAGAAATCTCTATCATCTTACTCATATTAATGACACTCATTCCTGCTATTTGGTTTTTCTGCGTTATTAAAATCTTCACAATCCAAAGATTCTTTAAAATCTTTATGCATTATTCTAAATGGATTGATTTTGTTGTTATGGGTATCTTTGGTCTTTTTGGGATAAGTCTAGCAATAGATGGTATCAGCACGTTTTGGAGCAAGGCCTAATCGCCTCTCCATTTTGCACAGCTACTCTTCCATATAATTTCTAAGCTGTCGTCCAACTTTTGGGTGTTTGAGCTTTTTAATAGCACTTGATTCAATTTGTCTTACACGCTCCCTTGTTACATTGAGCTCTTTTCCAATTTCTTCCAAAGTTCGATCGCTCTCATCATCAAGCAATCCATAACGCATGCGAATCACGGCTTTTTCTCTTTCATTAAGCTGATCCAAGATAATATCAATCTGACCCCTCAAATCCTCTTTTAAAATATGATCCATAGGGCTTGTCGCATTTTTATCCTCAACAAAATCACCAAATTTCCCATCATCATCATTTCCAATAGGAGCTTCAAGGCTGACAGGCTCTTTTGTGATTTTGATGACATTTTTAACTTTCTCCACACTTAGCCCCACCTCTTCAGCAATTACCTCAACATCAGGTTCTTTGCCGTGCTCTTGAATATGCTTTCTCATAATCTTATGAATACGATTGATTGTTTCAATCATATGAATTGGGATTCGTATCGTTCTAGCCTGATCAGCAATTGCTCGAGAAATCGCTTGACGAATCCACCAAGTTGCATAAGTTGAAAATTTAAATCCTTTTTGATATTCAAACTTATCTACAGCCTTCATTAAGCCGATATTTCCCTCTTGAATAAGATCCAAAAACGGAAGTCCTCGATTTGTATAACGCTTCGCAATGCTAACAACAAGACGCAAATTAGATCTCGCCATCTTTGCTTTAGCTTTATCAGAAATACTTTTCCCCCTCTTGATTTGTTCCAAAATTTCTTTGAGTTTTTCTGGCTCAAGATTAAACCCCCCCTCACTCGCCTCTTTGGTTTGAAAAAGCTTCTTAAGCTCGATATATACACTCACCATCGTGCTTTCAGGAACAGAAGCTGCGATCTCCTCTCGACTCATAGTGGTAATTTTTTCTAAGATTTTTTTATGATTCTCAACAAGAGCTTCATTAAACAAAGGAAGTTTATATTCCAATCTTTTAAGCTCTTTTTCAAACCCATCGCCGTTTTTAAGCGTATTTTCCATTGCCTTTACAAGCTCATTGATTAGCTTACTTGTAGGCCCAAGCTCCAAGAGTCTCTCTTTGAGCAAACATTTTTTGTGTGCAAGAGTTAAGATATGTATCATCTCATCTTGCTTGGCATTTGGCTCAGATTCCAAAACCTTAAGCCACTCTTCCTTGGCGATTTGGAGATTTTTAAAACTCTCAATGACATTTGCAATACGCTTTTGATCTTTTTTAGAAACTGGTTTTTGCTCTCCATTTTCATCAAATTGATCACTCTCGCTCTCTTCTTCATCTCCCTCATCATCAAAGTTTTTGAATAACTCCTTAACGCGTCTTTCTCGATTAATCAACGCATCACGATAATCATGAATAAAATCAATCAAATAAGGCACAGAACAAATGGCATCTAAAATAGTGTTTTCGCCAAATTCAATTTGCTTACTCAAAACAATTTCTTCTTCTTTTGTGAGCAAGGGGATTTGACCCATTTCACGCAAATACATTCGCACTGGGCTATCACTTCTGCTCCACTCAAGAAGCTCTCTTTCTTTCATAAAGTCAAATTCTTCTTCAAGCTCTCCATCCAAAATCTTGCGCTTCTCTTCTTGAAGCTTGGTCTTATCTTGGATGTTTAGAAGCTTTGCAACTTCTGAAGAGCTCATTAATTGCTTGTTATATGTATCTGCTAAATCTCGAATTTTTTTTACTTGGGTACTTGTTGGGATCGTTTGCAAAACTTGCGCAATTTTTTCATAAGAGATATAGGGAATCTCCTCATCTCTAAACAAATCTTCAAGATCGCTTAAGATGTCTTTTTTCTTGCTCGTTTCTGCCATCTCTGATACCCTTTCAATTGGAGAATTTTTGTTTCAATTTGTATCTTTTGAAGATAAATAAAAGGCACGGATTATACCAAATCTTTGGGCTCTTCAAGGTGAGAGTATTCGAGTTTTGCTTTTTCCAAAAGATCTTGCGCTTTCTGCAAGCTTTCAAGACCACTTTTATAAATTTCTAGACTCTCTTTTAGGCTTAGATCTCCTTGATTTAAACGATTAAGAGCTTCTTTAGCCTGCTCTATCAAAACTTCAAAACTTTTTTCACTCATTTCTCTTCTCAATTTGATGTTTTTTGCAATCGTGTATTATAATTCAAAAGACTAATCATCTTGTTTTGATTGCCAAACAAAAAATTATTTGTCCAACCAATAACAATCTTAAACAATCCTTAAAAAAGAGGGCGACACTTGAGATTACAAAATCTAATTTTATTTTTGATTATTTGTCTTTTGGCTGGAGGGGCTATTTTCTTTGAAAAAATTGATCTAAAATCAAAAATTACTTTTGATGTTTTGGATTTGTTCCCTTCAAATAAAGATCGAGCAATAATTGAAATTTATAGGAAAATAGGAGATACAAACACTATCCTAGTCACCAAGGACCATCAAATCCTAGATCAGGAATTTGATGCATTCTTAAATGAAGTCCGATCTTTGCCCCAAGTCAAAGAAATCGTTACAAACAACTCACTCAATCTTCGATTCAGAGACTTTATAACCCAAAATTATTTTTATCTTGGCAATTTCCACCCCTCTACACTCTCTGCTCAAGAAATCGAACAAAAAATCCTCAAAGACTTTTCTCAAGACACACTTAACCCTATCGATCCTCTTGGACTAATCCATATCTCCGATATTGGCTCTCAACTACAAGTTCAGAATCTTCCACTTATCATTATCAAACTTAAAGATATCAATGCTCAAGATATTTATAAACTTTATGAAAAATTTTCCTCTCTTGCCCAAACATTTGGGATTACACACTATTTTTCTCCCTCTTTTGTCAATGTCGTCAATCCACAATTTGCAATACAAGAAGTCAATTATTTAGGAGGGATTGCCCTAGCCTTTTTTGCTTTGCTTTATCTTTTAATTCTAAGAATGCCTTTTTTGACACTCAATAGCCTGCTTACAATTCTTTTTTCCAATGTTGTTGCTATTTTTTCTCTTATCTCTTTTTATCCACAAGTAAGCATTATGTCTTTGAGCTTTGGGATTGGGATTAGTAATATTTGCATTGATTATATGCTGCATCATCATTTCTTGGGCTACTATCAATCGCGCAAAGTTAAGTTCAATCAACCCGTCTTTTATGGCTTTATCACAACACTCGTTGGATTTTTAATCTGTCTTTTTGTCCCATTCCCTCTTCTTAATCAACTTTCTCTTTATGCTATTGTAAATCTTAGTGTTGCTTATTTGTGCTTTGCATTTCTTTATCAAAAGATCGGCTTCTCCTCTCCCAAATACTGCACACTCATCAACAAGTTTCATATACCCCTATTCCCATCATGGCTCTTGCTTATTTTTTCTCTTGCCCTAGGAGGATATGCCCTCACTCAAACTCAAAGAGACTTTGATTTGTCCAAATTAGATTACCAAAACAAAGACTTTGAGAATCAAAAAGAATTTTTTGCCTCTCTTTATTCCAAAGAGCTTTTCCTCATCCAAGCTCCAACAATCAATGCCCTCATTGGGGAAGCCAAACAAATTTCAAAAATCTCACAAGAAAATCTTGGGATTTTAAGCATTCTCCCAACACAAAAAGAGATTCGCACCAGACAACGATACTTCAAATCTTTTAGCTTTGCTGATCAAAAAAACAAGCTCAAACAAGCCATTTATCGCATTCAAAAAAATAATCCCGAACTTGCCCAAATGCTTAAAGATGCCTACCGCTCTTTTCCCAAAACTTTTTCTCAAATCACTCTGACTGATTTGCAATCTTTGGGATTGGATGTTCTTCAATATAATGGGCAATTTTATATGCAGGGATCCCTACCGGATGTTTCAAAAATCGCCCAATTCTACAATGTCATCACACAACAACCCCAATCATTGATGCAAGAAATTACAAATAGTGTTTATGCGCCAATGATTAGCATTTTGGCCCTTGCTTTTATCGCAGTGATTGCTGTTCTTGCTGTGATTTCTGGAACAAGAATCATTGATTCTCTTGGTTTTGTTACTCTGCCCTTAGCGTGCACACTCTTCTATCTATCTAGTATGCATATTCCAATCAATATCATGCACCTTTTTGCGATGCTTCTTATTGTTGTTGTTAGCATTGATTATGGAATCTACCACATCAAAGAAAAAGACGATATACAAGCCAAACACGCCATTTTGTTTTCCACGCTTACAACACTTTGCTCATTTGGGATTTTTCTTTTTAGCAACACAAAAGCATTAAGATCTTTTGGCGAAGTTGTAATGATTGGAATGATTTGCATTTTATTCCTCATCTTTTTTCAAAAGGATCTTAAAAAAGCATGAGTCCATTTTCTTTTTGCTTTGATTCTAAAGCCTGCAAAGACTGTGGTGGAAAATGTTGCACAGGCGAGAGTGGCTATATCTTTGCTTCAATTAGTGAATTAGAAAAAATTGCACTTTTTTTGCAAATTCCTTTCAATGATTTTCTTTTACGCTATGTCAAAAAGGTAGGATACAGATTTTCTT
Source organism: Helicobacter kayseriensis (assembly GCF_021300655.1). NCBI lineage: Bacteria > Pseudomonadati > Campylobacterota > Epsilonproteobacteria > Campylobacterales > Helicobacteraceae > Helicobacter > Helicobacter kayseriensis. The sequence goes on along the minus strand of NZ_JAJTNB010000002.1, from coordinate 93,704 downwards.
TGATCGAAAAAAAGATCAATCACGAATATGCATGCATCTTTTTTGACACAGAGCATCAATGTTGCTCTATCTATGAAGTGCGACCAAAACAATGTAGAGATTTTCCATTTTGGGAAATTTATTTAGATGAAAAAAATCTCCCCCAACTCCTCAAGGAGTGCAAAGGGGTAAAAAGGAAGGAAAAACCCCTTGAATAAAATTATTTTAGCTCTCTTTATCTCCTTTTTAAGTCTATGGGGATTTAATGAAGATGATATGGTCAATGAAGCTCTCAATGCTATTGATGCCCAAAAATACGATCAAGCCAGAGATCTTTATCTTGTTTTGTATGATGAAAGTGGAAAAATAGAGTATTTGCGAGAGAGCATCCTTGTTTCAGCTCTATTAAACGATCCACAAGGAACAATCAATCTCATACGCTCCTATCATGCTAAAAACAAAGAATATGATCTTGATGTAGAAAAAGTCTTAGCTGATTCTTATTTGAAACTTGGCGATGTCCCCAATTCAATCTCAACAATTGAACAAATCAAGAATAAAGAAAACTCTCCACTCATTCATGAAATTTTGGGCGGACTTTATATGCAGACACAACGCTTTGATGATGCCCTCAAAGAGCTCAATGAGGCCTATAGCTCAAGCCACAGTGAGGGAAGTTTGGAAAAAATTATTGCCATTTATCTCAATACAGAAAAAACAGGTCTAGCAGGAGATCTGCTCAATACCCATTTAGAAAAATATGGGTGCTCTCAAGATTTATGTAAGCGTAGCATTGAGTTTTATATCAAGACAAAACAAATCAGTCGTGTAGAGAAAATTTTAGAACAAATTGAAATGCGATCCCCCACCATCCAAAATGCTACCAATCTCATCGCAGTTTATGCCTATCAAAAAAAATTTGATCAAGCTCTAGAGATTGCCAAAAAATATCCTCTCAATCGAAGCATTCTCCTTGAGCTCTATGTAGGCAAAAAAGATTTCAAACAAGCAAAAGACCTCTCGCTTCTAATCTACAAAGAAGAAAAAAATCCAGAATTTCTAATTCTTGCACAAATCTACCAATTCGAGCTCATCAAAGACAACGCAAACAAGCAGGAAGTGCAACACATTATTCAAAATCTCAAAAAAGGCATCAAAGAATTATCAAAAGATGAGAATCAAAAAACAGAGATTTATGCAAATTATCTAAATTTCTTAGGATACCTCATGATCGATTATGATATAGCAGTCAAGGAGGGAATCACCTATATTCAGCAAGCTCTTGCAATTAACTCTGAAAATATAGAATTTATTGATTCTTTGGCATGGGGATATTATAAACTCAAAGAGTGCTCCAAGGCCCAAAAAGAATTTGAAAAAATTCCACAAGACAAAATCCAAACAAATCCTGAGCTAAAAAAACACAAAGAGTTACTTTCTTCTTGTAATTCAGAGTAGAATACGCAGTTTATTATTCTAGGCCACTAAGAAAGGAAGAAATATGTCAGTTTTAATCGGTGAAGATTGTATTGCTTGTGATGCATGTAGAGAAGAATGCCCCAATGAGGCAATTGAGGAAGGGGATCCTATTTATTGTGTAGATCCAGATTTATGCACAGAGTGTATTGGACACTATGATGAGCCTGCTTGCATCAGTGTTTGCCCTGTTGATGCAATTGGTCCAGATCCAGATAATGCAGAGAGTATGGAGGAACTTAAGCTTAAATTTGAGCAAATCCAAAGAGGCGAATAAGAGCTTCTATGCCAAAAACTGTAAGCGTCATTGATATTGGCTCAAATTCCGCAAGAATGGCGATCTTTGCAAGAACAAGTCGCTTTGGTTTTTATCTCCTTGAAGAAAAAAAGTCTCGTGTCAGAATCTCTGAGGGAAGCTATGAGAATCAAGGCTATCTGCAAGAAGAACCAATCAGACGCACACTCAATGCACTCAATGGATTTGTCCAGATCGCTAAAGCAAGAGGCTGTCATAAAATCCTTTGTGTTGCTACAAGTGCCCTGCGCGATGCTCCCAACAAAAAAGATTTTCTCAAAAGAGCAAAAGAAGAATGTGGATTGCAAATTAGGATCATTAATGGAGAACAAGAAGCCTACTATGGAGCATTAGCTTGTGCAAATTTATTGCATCAAACAGAAGGGGTCAGCATTGATGTGGGGGGAGGATCAAGTGAATATGCGATTTTAAAAAATGGAAAAATCCAAGATTTGTTTTCTCTTGATATTGGAGCCATTAGATTAAAAGAGCTGTTTTTTGATAAGGGAGATAATCTTGAGGGTGCTCAAAAATTCATTGCCCAAGCTCTTTCTTCCCTCCCTTCTCAGCTCAAAAGTGATTGTGTATTTGGGATTGGTGGAAGCATTAGGGCTATTACAAAAATCATTCTCAAAGATTCCAAGACGCAATTTTTTCACGGAATGGAAATTCAGGCTCAAGCCTATATTGCGTTTTGTCAAAAAATCATTTCTTCATCATCAGATATGCTTAGAAAATTAGGATTTGGGGAAGATAGAATCGATAGCATCCGAAGCGGAGCCCTTATCTTTGCTACTTTTTTAGAGCATTTAAATGCCAAAACAGTCATTACAAGCGGTGTTGGCGTGCGTGAAGGAGTTTTTTTAGAGAATCTTTTAAGAGGTCATCACAATCGATTTCCCTCAAACTTCAACCCATCCTTGCGATGCCTTCTTGATCGCTTTGATTCTAAAAAATCAAAAAGCAAATTGATCAAAAAAGAAGCCTTAAGAATTTTTGATACCTTCTCACCCATTCATCAAAACGACTTCTTTCTCAAAAAAATTCTCGCAATCGCCTCTTCTCTTGCGTGCATTGGAGAATCTATTGGATCTCATATGCAGTGTTTTCATAGTGGTTATTTGGCCTTTTATGGACTTGAATATGGCTACTCTTTTGAAGAAAGAAATCTCATCAGAATCATTCTTGAGCATTCAAGCAAAAAGCTTCCTAAGGAAAACAAAAGCGACCTTATCCCACTCTCAAATCTAAGGCTCCTTATCTCCATCCTTACACTCTCCAAATTTCTCACAATTACCCCATCAATCCTTACCTATCAATTGCTTGATGAGGAAACTTTGTTCATTGGAGGCGCATCTTATTTGGCACAAGAACAAATCCTTAAAAGTGCAAAAATTCTTGATTTCAAGGTTCGCTTTCAAGAGGCAAAAATGGACAAATATCATCACAGGGTGTATATCTAGTGAAAATTGGGATTATTAAGCTTTCAAGCCTAGGAGATATTGTCGTTGCAATGAGTTTTTTGCCAATGCTTAAGGCACAAGGGCACGAGATTGATTGGTTTATTGATTCTTGTTTTGAAGAAATTGCCCATCACTCTCCTTGTATTGACAACCTTATCTCCCTTCCACTCAAACAAGCCATCAAATCCAAAAACTACTCTACAATCCCTCAGATCTACAAACAGCTCAAACAATGTCCCCAATATGATCTACTCATTGATATGCAAGGACTCATCAAATCAGCAATTATAGGAAAGTGGATTCCCAAAAAAGTCTTTAGAGGATTTGGCTTCTCATCATGCAAAGAATCTCTCTCGGCTCTTTTTTACTCCCAACGCGTGCACATTTCCTATCAGGCCAATATCCTAAAGCGTAACGCAAAGCTTCTCTCCCTCCCCATTCCTTCTTGCACAAAAGATGCCTTTGGATATTCTCCTCAAGCCCAAAAAACAATCAGCAACCTCCTCAACTCTCCCTCCAAAAAAGTTCTTCTACTTCTTGAGGCCTCAAGGCCCACAAAAATGTATCCACTTTTGCATTTTAAAACTCTTTGCGAAAGCCTTAAAAATGAGAATATCACCTTTCTTGTCCCTCACCATATGTATCCCAAAGAGGCCCAAGAGTTTTGTGCAGATACTCAAGCTACCTTGCTTCCCAAACTCAACCTTGATGAGATCAAAGCTCTTGTTTCAAGCGTTGATGCTGTAATTGGAGGAGATACAGGAATCACGCATCTTGCTTGGGCGATGAATAAGCCCTCAATCACTTTATATGGAAATACTCCACTAGAGCGTTTCTGCCTTCATGGAGAAAAAAACATTTCCCTTAGCGGTAATCCACATGCAAACTATGATAAAAATGATTTTTCTATTGGCAATATTTCTCCCCTTGAAATCAAAAAACATTTATTGGAGATTCTGTGAAGAATTTATTTGGATCTTTTGTTGTGATTTGCATCAGAATCATTGCTCAAATCTTGGCTCTACTTCCGCATAAAATGTTTATTGCCTGTGTTGATTTTTTGGCATTTATCTTTCGCCTCTTGGATCGCAGAAGATACAAAGATGCGATGAGCAATCTTCATTTTGTCTTTGGAGAAAGCAAAACCCCTCAAGAAAAACACGCAATCATTTATCGTGCTTATCGCAATTTTGCCTTTGTCCTTCTTCAAGCACTAAGAACGATTTATCTCCAAAAAGAAAAACATTTTGAAGAGTTTGATTTTGAAAACCTTCACTATCTAACAGACTGCGTCAAAGAAGGGAAAAGTGCAGTGATGATTTCAGCTCATTTTGGGTATTGGGAAGCCATTGGAAGTGCATTACCAAGATTTGCCCAAGGATATGGTCGCTATTCTCTTGGTCGCCTTACACAATTTGATGCCATCAATCAACTCATCATCCAAAGCAGAGAAGCTTATGGCGTAACACTTATCAACAAACAAGGCGCGCTCAAAAGTCTTTTAAAACTTTATGCCAAGCCCAAACAAATTGCAGGAATCATTATTGATCAAAATGTATCTGAAAACGAAGGAGTGTGGGTCAAGTTTTTTGGAAAAGATGTGACGCACACTCCTGTCGCCTCAATCCTTTCTCGCCGTTTTGGCATTCAAATTTTGCCCGTCTTTATTGATTTAAATGAGGATTATACGCGATTTAAAGTCACCTTTTGTGAGCCATTTTTCTGCCCCAACACACACAATATGCAAGAAGATATCATTTGGGCCACTCAAAAGCAAGCTGATCTTACGCAACAAATCATCCAATCCAATCCTTCAAGTTATTTTTGGTTTCACAAACGCTTTAAAAGCAAATATTCAGAGATCTACAAACATTAGCAAAGTTCCTAACGCGTCAAATCAAGCTTAGCATCATAATCTTTGGTCTCAATCCCCCACAACCTCAACAAAGTGTGAAAAACATAATCTTGACTAAGTTCTCTTTTTTCTTTTGTTTTTAAGGCTTGATATCCCCAATCAAACCCATTTCCAAACCAAACAATAGATGGAATCAAAGTTTGCGTTTTGGGAGCCAAGAAATAAGGGAGTCCACCATGCATATACATTCCATTCTCTCCCAAGCTCTCTCCATGATCACTTACATACCAAAGCATCACATCAAAACGATTTTCAATCTCTTGAAGTCTTTGAATCACCTCATTGAGGAAAAAGTCTGTATAAAGAATTGAATTATCATAAGTATTTTTTAAACTTTCTGGAGAACATTCTTGAATTTGAGCTGTATCGCAAGTTGGTTTAAAATATTTAAATTCTTTGGGATAGCGTTTATAATAGCTCTGCCCATGGCTCCCCATTTGGTGCAATACAACAAAAGTATTCCCATTTGCTTTTTGAATAATTTGATCCAAATCTTTTAGCATCACGCCATCAAGACTTCCATCATTATAAAACTTCACTTGATCCTTTGGAAGTCTGATGCAAATATTGCCAATACACCCTCCTCCATTATTACCCAGATAATAAGTTTTGATTCCCACCCTTTGTGTGATATCCAAAAGGTTATCTCTAAAGTCTGATAAATATCTCTTAGTGTAAGTTTTACGTGTATAGTCCGTCATCATACAAGGCACAGAAATAGCAGTAATCACACCACAAGAAGAAAAATTCTGAAAGCTTATTAAGTGATCATATTGAGATAAAAGAGGATTAGTTTGTTTTACATATCCATTTAAAGAAAAATTCATCCCCCTTGCGCTCTCCCCAATCACAAAAACAATCATTTTTGGCTTCGTGCTTGAAATGAGCTTTGCATCTAATGCAACTTGGGTATAAACAAGATTTTTCTTCCCTTGATCGCCTAGATATTGGATAAAAGAACGAATGGGAGAAATGGGATTTACAACATAATACAAAGGGCGATTTTGCTTAAACAAAAAAGTAATATCTTTGCCAATCACGCCAAACCAAAGCCCCACAATGATTGAGCTATACACAGCAATTAAGCCAAACTTTTCAATCACCCCTCTCATTACTTTCACTTTTGGGGTCTTTGATGCCCAAACTGCACTGCAAGGAATAACAAACAACACTAAAATATGCATCAAAAACGACAAATTAAGCGTCTCTTTAGTCTCTCTTGGATTAGCCGTAAGAATACTATAAATCAAATCAGGCGTCATTCCCGAATGTAGTGCATTGATACTATAGGATGCCCCAGAAGAAATCAATAGCACAAGCGTCAGAATGATTTTGTAGCTCCAACGGATACATAAAAGCTCAAGCATTAGAGCAAACAAAGCACATAAAAATACACCCACCAAAATTAAAGTCCCTATGCCAAAATTTGGAGCAATCAAACTCAAAAAATACGTATTTCCCCAAACAGCCAAAAGCAAAGAAACGCCAATAATTACCCAATGATAAGAGACCTTCAAGATTCAACCTTAAAAAAATTTGGATGTCTTATTATATCAAGCTCCCTCAATCCAACTCAAAGAGACATCTTTCTATACGCCCATCTTCTCAACACGCTCTTGTCTCCACTACTTCTTTATTTTCATAAAAACAAATATTTCAGCGGAGGAAAGTAAATGGCCCCTAATCACTTCTTGCAAAACCAAGCTTATTGCATTATTTTTTAAGATTTCTTATTTTAAATTCAAAATATATTTCTTACCTGATTCCAAAAAACATTACTCAGCTTTTAGAAACATTTCAAAATACACATTACAATCTCACCACCCCAAATAACGCTTTTTAATGTATCCAAATCAATCCTAATAGACTTCGCCTCTATCGTTGTGTCCACATGAAGCACATCTTGCAAAATCTCTTTGTATCAAAACACAACCTCATTAAAATCTTCAAACTAGAAAATATTGATCTACAAAACAAAAAATCTATATCAAATCTCCCCCCATCCTTAAGAGCATCGCTGATACTACTCCCCCCTGCCTCTCAATGCTTTATACAATGTCTTATACACAAAGCCTTTTAAGATAAGCAATGCTTCTTTTGCAACCTTCTTTTTGAGCGAACAAAAGCTTATCCAAAGACTCTTGAGAGACTTCTTGAGGATAATAATATTGTAATGCTCGCAAGTCTTTAAACAATGCCTCTCTTACCTTAAACGCACCTTCCCCCACTTTCCACACTCCGCCTGTTCCCTTTGGTCGCTTAAAGGTTGCACAATAAGGGAAGCATTGCTCCACATTAAGATGACTTAAACCATAAGATTTTAAGATCTCAATACATCTTTGAATCTCCAAATTTCCCTCTCCAAGGGGAACTCCACAAATATAATGCACCCCTTCTTCGACTAAGACAATATGATCTTTGACATGTGTACTAAAGGTATATGGAGCCATATTTTGACATGCCAAAATGGGATCCTCATAAGCCATCATAGAATTTCCAAAGTCATATAAAAATCCAATATTGGGATGATGGATCAAAAAAAGTAAATCTAACAAATCCCGACTTGTTTGATACTCGTGATTCTCAATTGCCAGTTTAAGATCATACTTTTCCAATAAAGGGATAAGTTTTCTAATCTCACTCACAGATTCTAAAAACTCTTTTTTGTCAAATTTTGCATCAATTTTTGAATCATCATATGCACCATCACTTGCATAAATAGCGTTCTTTGTGCGATCAGTCAATGGAACATAAGAGCGAATCACTTTTGCATTTAAAATCTTAGATACACGTGCGATTTTTTCAAACTTATCATAATCAAACCCCTTGGCATCAATCTCACAATACATTCCATATCGTTCAAGTTTTTGAGCAATTTGCTCAAGATGAGATTGAGAATCATTGCCCAAACATCCCCACTCTTCATCAAGCCCATAATCTTTGATAATATTAATCATCACTCCATCACACCCCTCTTCTTTTGCAAAATCAATAAAATCAAAAATATCCATCTTCTGATTTTGAAACCAAAGATGCAAACTTTCCGTCTCAAGTCCTATTTTCATACGGCCATCTCCTTTTTTCTTTGAATTATTTTAAGCAAATAAGTTGTCACAATCACCCCAGCAAGAGCAAATCCCCCCATAATTGAAAAAACAATCTGATACCCTCTAATTCCAGGAAAAGAATCAATAAGGTATCCATATAAGGCAAAACAAAAAAGTTGAGGAGAATATCCAAAAATACAAGCAATACTCATTGCAGCTCCACTGATTTCTCTAGGGATTTGAATCTCATCAACTGGAGCAAAAAATGTGGCTCTCATTGTAAAAACCAAAGCCGCAAACCCCAATGTCAAACTCATTCCAAAATAAATATTAAGCGTTTGGTGAGGCATAAAAACAAAAATCAAGATAGAAGCACTTGCCAAAATCAAAGCAAATCTAAGATATCTCGTCGATGAATGGAAACTTTGATCTGCCAAATACCCCCCAATTGGACCACCTACAAATTTCAAAGTATATTGATTGATGATTCCATATGCTCCTACAAGTGCAACAGGCATCCCATAAATTTCTTTTAGAAATGGAATAAAATATGTCAATCCACAATACACAGAATAAATCGTAAAAATTGCCAATGAAACAACCCATATTTCTGGGGTTTTAACCGCTTGCTTAACTCCATTCCATGCAACCTGATTTCTGCTTATCATATGCCCTTCCTCATCTGTAGTCCTTATCTCATCATCTTCAAGCATAAAATACGCCAAAACTCCAGCCACAATCACACAAAGACTATAAAACAAAATTGCACTCTTTAATCCATTCTCTCCCTTCCCCATAAAAACAAATAATCCTAGCGCACTAAAAGCCACGATCGTATCAACAACACCTCGCCCAGCTTCCAAGAAACCAAAAAGTCTGCCTTGCTGTGTAGAATCTCCGAGCAATCTCACTGCCTTAAGCAATACAGGCCAATACACAACTTCTCCAAAAAGAGAAAGCAATCCCCATGCAACCAAAATTCCATAATATGAAGGAAAGGTAGAAATATAAATCCCTACAATTCCAACACAAACCAATGATAATGGAATAAGAATCCTTTTAGAAAATCGATCAGCAATATAAATAGAAGCAAAATTTCCAATTGTTTGCACAATCCCATATACAGATAAGGCAACTCCAATTTGAGTATTTGTCAATCCCATAAAAGTCTGCATTGGAATATAAAAAGCATCCTTTAATGAGGAAAGCTTAAAAACCGTTCCCGCACCAATAATCAAAACAATAAAAGTAAGCCATCGAATAGATGATTGTGTTTTCATAGGTTTCCTTTCTTTAAGAGTTCTCATCAGTATGATAAAAAACCAATGATTCACATCATCCGCTCCACACAAATAAAACAAAAATATTCCGATGGTTACTATTGGTATCTAAATATCAGTCCAAAAAGAAGCTTTGAGAATTTTTATCTAGACATTTTTAAAAGATTCTGTCTTTTGTAAGATCAAAATCCACCAAACACAAAAGCACCTTGTTTGCTAAAATCCTATTCATCTAAATCCCATTTCAAGGAATGCTTAAATGAATATTGATGTAAGAACAAAATTCTTAGAGTTTTTTGCCTCAAAGGGGCATCAAGTTTATGAGAGTATGCCTCTTGTTCCCCAAGATCCAACTCTTCTCTTTACCAATGCAGGAATGGTGCAATTTAAAGATATTTTTACAGGCAAGGTTGCACGTCCAGAGTTTCCTCGTGCTACAAGTTCCCAACTTTGCATTCGAGCAGGAGGCAAACACAATGATTTGGAAAATGTCGGCTATACCGCACGCCACCATACGCTTTTTGAAATGCTGGGCAACTTTAGCTTTGGAGATTACTTCAAAGAGCAAGCCATCGCCTATGCTTGGGAATTTGTAACAGAGGTCTTAGGATTTGATAAAAGCGTGCTCTATGTCACAATCCATGAGAGTGATGATGAAGCTTTTGAGATTTGGAGTAAGCATATTCAGCAAGATAGAATCAAAAGAATGGGAGATAAGGATAATTTCTGGCAAATGGGAGATACTGGACCTTGCGGACCCTGTAGCGAAATCTTTGTTGATCAAGGAGCAGAACATTTTCAGGGAGAAGAAGACTATTTTGGAGGAGATGGAGATCGATTTTTGGAAATTTGGAATCTAGTGTTTATGCAATATGAACGCCACAGTGATGGCTCCCTCACCCCACTTCCCAAACCAAGCATTGATACAGGAATGGGGCTTGAGCGCGTAGTCGCACTTCTAGAAGGGAAACGAAGCAATTTTGATAGCTCCATCTTTATGCCCCTTATCCAAAAGGTTGCTTCTATCTGTAACAAACCCTACATCTATGAAAAAGGAGAAAGCTATCGCGTCATAGCTGACCATGCAAGATCTGTGGCCTTTTTACTTGCTCAAGGAGTGCATTTTGACAAAGAAGGTCGAGGATATGTTTTAAGAAGAATCCTGCGAAGAGCTGTGCGTCACGGATATCTTTTGGGAATCAAAAAGCCATTTTTGTTTGAAATTGCAAAAGAGGTCTGCATCCAAATGGGACAAGTCTATCCTTATCTCATTGAAAAACAAGACTACATTCTCCAACAGTGCAAAAATGAAGAAAAAAGATTTTTTGAAACACTTGAACTTGGGATGAGTCTTTTTAAAAAAGAATTGCAGAATTGTCAAGAAATCTTTAGTGGCGAAGTAGCCTTTAAACTTTATGATACTTATGGTTTTCCACTTGATTTAACACTTGATATGCTCAAAGAACACCAGCTCTCCTTAAATTTGGAAGAGTTTGAGCAGTGCATGCAACATCAAAAAACTCTTGCCAAAGCCTCTTGGAAAGGAAGTGGTGATGAGATCCAAAAAGGAGACTTTGGGAGCATTGCTTCTCTACCTCAAATCTCCCTCTCCAAACAAAACATCACAACCCATACAAGCAAACTGATCGCTCTCTTTGATGAGAATGGAAAAGCAGTACAAACGCTTTGTGGACAAACAGGATGGGCAATGCTTGAAGAGAATCCTTTCTATGCTCAAGGAGGAGGAGCTATCGGGGATAGAGGATGGCTTTTAAAAAATGAAACAGTCATAGCAGAGGTCCTAGATACGCGTACCTTTTTTCAAAAAGAACTCTGCAAAGTCAATGCTTCCTCTTCCCTTTCTCTTTATGATTCGCTCTTAGCTCAAGTCGATGATGCATTTCAGCTTGAAGTCCGCAAGCACCACTCTGCAACCCACCTTCTACATTTTGTTTTAAGAGAAGTGCTTGGCTCAAATGTTGCTCAAGCAGGAAGCTTGGTTGAATCTAATCGCCTAAGATTTGATTTTAGTTTTCCACGAGCCCTAAATCATGATGAAATTACGCAAATCCAAAACAAAGTCAATGCCATAATCTTATCTTGTCAAGAATCCAAGATCAAAGAAATGCCTATCCAACAAGCTAAAGAACAGGGAGCAATGGCACTTTTTGGAGAAAAATATGGAAATATCGTACGTGTTGTAAGTTTTGATAATGCAGGCTGTGAACTATGTGGAGGACTGCATGTTGCCAACACAGGAATGATTGGAAATTTTTACATTCTCAAAGAAAGCGGTGTGAGCAGTGGAGTAAGACGCATTGAAGCAGTTTGTGGAAAAGCCGGACTTTTCTTCTCTCAAGACCTACAAGAAACGCTCAAAGAACTCAAAGCCCTGCTTAAAACTCAAGATCTTTTCTTGGCTATTTCAAAACTCCAAGAAGAAAATAAACGACTCAAAAAAGAATCAAAAGGTAAAATACAAAATGACTTTTCTGTCGAACAAATTGGGGAAGTTTCTCTGATTGTTTCGCAATCTCAAGGAGAAGGGAAAGAGATTGTTGATCATCTAAAAAATCAATACTCTCAAGTCGCCATTCTTTTGATTATCCAAAATGGGGATAAAATCTCACTTGTTTCGGGCGTTAAAAATGCCCCAATCAAAGCTGGAGAATGGATCAAAGAGATTGCGCAAATCTTAGGAGGAAATGGAGGGGGAAGAGATGATTTTGCAACAGCTGGAGGAAAAGATGCAAGCAAAATCACTCAAGCCCTACAAAGAGCCAAAGAATATGCATTAAATATTCTAGAAAGGAAATAATGAGCGTCGGAATCTTGGGAGTGATGTTGTATGTCTCTCTTTTTTTGGGTTTTATAGGCCTCATTGCCTTTATTTGGGCTATCAAAAATCATCAATTTGATGATGCGCAAAAAATGATGCAAGGCGCTCTTCTTGATGATGAAGAAGAATTAAACTTTGCTAGAGAAAAAGAAGAAAAAAGGAGAAAAAATGATTGATTTAGCCATTATCGGAGCAGGAACGACAGGAATTTCTACGGCAATAGAAGCAAAAAATCTAGGGATTCAAAAGATTGTCTTATTTGAAAAGGGAGATTCCCATTCAATGACAATTCGCAAATTTTACAAAGATGGAAAACGCGTAGATAAAGACTACAAAGGACAAGAAGTCACACTAGAGGGAAGCATTGATTTTCAAGATGGAAATAAAGAAAGCACGCTTGAACTCTTTGAATCTCTTATTACCTCACATCAGCTCGATCTTAGACTACATACAGATATTGAAAAAGTTGAAAAAAAGGATAATGGATTTGAAATTACCTCTAGTGGTGGCGAAACATTTATGGCACGCTTTGCAGTCATTGCAATTGGAAAAATGGGACAACCCAACAAACCAAGCTATCCCATCCCTCTTCCTATTCGCTCTTTGGTTAATTTCAATGCAAATAGTGTCAAAAGTGATGAAAAACTCCTTATTGTAGGTGGGGGAAATTCAGCCGTTGAATATGCTTATGATCTATGCAAGACCAACCCAACAACCCTTAATTACAGACGAACAGAATTTGCCAGAATCAATGATACTAACGCCGAAGAACTCCAAAAGGTTATAGCAAGTGGAGAGCTTCAAACAAAACTTGGGGTTGATATTGTAGGCCTCAGCAACGAAGATGGCAAAGTGGGCGTTGAGTTTACAGATGGAGAAAAAATCATCTATGATCGCGTTATTTACGCTATAGGGGGAGCTACACCTCTTGACTTTCTCCAAAAATGCAAACTTGAACTTGATGATTCTCAAACTCCCAAAAGCTCTGAAATTTATGAAACATCTATTACGGGGCTTTTTATTGCTGGAGATATTGCCCTATCTAGCGGAGGATCAATTGCGATTGGACTCAATCATGGATATAAAATTGCCCAAGAAATTGCCAAAAGATTGAAACTTTAGAGCAAAAACTGGGTTTAAATCTATATAATCACAAGTTTAATATTTCTTAAAAGGTTAGAAAATGGCAAGAAAATGTTTTTTTACAGGCAAGGGGCCAATGGTTGGAAACAATGTCAGTCACGCCAACAATAAAACCAAGAAAAGATCGCTTCCAAACCTCAGAAGCGTTCGTGTTGCCTTGGCAGATGGGACAACAATGAAAATCAAGGTTGCAGCTTCAACTTTGAGAACAATGAAAAAACGCTCCTAAAATCGGGGGCGTGAGCCTTTGTTTAGGAATATCAAAAAACTTCTTCATTGGCGAGAATCTAAATATCAAGCGACACAGAATTTAGATTCTGAATTATATGGCCAACTCAAATACTTTAGACTCCCTCTTCTATTAATTCAAATTTTTCTTCTAATTGGAACTTTGGGCTATATTTGGCTTGAAGATTATTCCCTTATGGATGCATTTTTCCAAACGGCATATACCTTTACAAATACAGGTTTTGGCGCACTCAAAGAAAAAGATTTTGGCCCTATGGCAATTCTTTTTACTGCATTTATTATGTTTGCAGGAGCAGGAGTTATCGCTTTTAGTATCGCAACAGTTATTAGTATTTTAAATAATGGAATCCTAATCCAACTCATCAAGGAGCGAAAAATGGTGCAAAAGATTGTTCGACTCAAAAGACACTATGTTGTTTGCTATCACAATGAATACACTATTGAGCTTTCTAAAAAATTCCGCGAAGCTCAAATCCCTTTTATTGTTGTTGATAACAGTCCAAATTTTGAAGAAGAAGCCAAAAAACATAAATATCCCTATTACATTATGGGTGATCCACATACAGATAGTGCTATCTCAAAATCAAATTTGGCCAGTGCAAAAGGTATCGTAGCTTTCTCAAAAACCCCTGCTGATAATATCGCTCTCATCGCTTCAGCAAGGCTTTTTGAAAAAGAAATTGGACGACGCCCATACTACATTATCGCAAGTGCATATACCCAAGAAGATATTGAGAGATTAAAAAAACTTGGCGCTAATTCTGTCGTTTCCCCAACAGACCTAATGGCTCAACGGGTAAGTGCCATGGCTGTGCGTCCAGATATGGAAAACCTCTTAGAACAATTTGCCTACAAAAAAGACACTCTGCTTGATTTAGAAGAAGTTGTTGTTCCAAAATACAGTTGGGTTGTCCTCAAAAAACTTAAAGATGCCAACTTTAGAACACTGACCAATGTCTCTATTGTAGGCATTACACAAAAAGATGGGAAATATATCACAATGCCCACAGGAGAAACAATCATTCCAAGTGAATCTAAGCTCCTCATGATTGGCACAAGCGAAGGAATTAGAGAAACAAAACAATTAATTATGTCAAGAAATAAACCTGTAAAATTTAAACAATCTCTAGCCAAGGATACACTCCCATGAAAACTTATGAAATCTATCCAATCCATGGCGGCATATGTGCTCCTTTAGGGTTTTTTGCTGATGGAATCAGTGCTGGATTTAAGCCAAATCACGCTCTAGATATAGCATTTATCTATATGGACCCGCCAATCACTCCATACGCAGTCTTTACAACAAATCGTTTTCAAGCTGCACCCATTCAGTATTACAAACAAAATCTCAAAGAGAAAAAAAGCAATTTTGTTTTAATCAATACAAAAAATGCCAATGCACTCACAGGTAAAGAGGGGATAGAAGACATCGCACAAGTCATGCAAGAACTTCAAAAACATTTTCCCCAAATCCAAAACCCAATTCCCTCAAGCACAGGCGTCATTGGCGTGCGTCTTGACACACAAAAACTTATCAATTCCTTCAATCTCTTTGATCTTTCTCAAAATACTCCAGAATCTGCTCATCGGGCAAGCCAAGCGATACGCACAACAGACTCGTTTGCCAAAGAAATTGCACTTAAAGTTGTCTTAGAAGATGGAAGCTCTTTTTGCATTGGAGCAATGGCAAAAGGAGCTGGAATGATAGAACCCTCTATGGCAACAATGCTCTGCTTTATTACTACAGATGCCCATATTACACAAGAAGAACTCAAAGAAGTAGTTGATCAAAACCTTCAAGCTACTTTCAATGCAATCAGTGTCGATGGCGATACAAGCACCAATGATTCTGTTTTTGTCTTTGCTAATGGGTTAAGTGGAGCCTATGAAAAAAACGCTTTCAATCAAGCCCTTGCAATGATTATGAAAAAACTTGCCCTTGATATTGTTCGGGATGGAGAGGGAGCAAGCAAACTTGTATCATTCCAAATCAAAGGAGCCAAAACAAAGGAAGAAGCGATGCGCGCAGGCAAAGCACTTGCAAACTCCCTGCTTGTCAAAACCGCTCTTTTTGGTTGCGACCCCAATTGGGGGAGAATAGCATCCACTATTGGATCATGTGGAGTAGAGGCTTATGAAAATCGATTAAAAATCCTTATAGGCTCCATCTGTGTTTTTGACTGTGGAAAAATTCTCTTTACAGAAGAAATAGAACAAAAAGCTGCAAAAATCATGCAACAAGAAAGCTTTTCAATCACATGTGATTTGGGAATCGCGGAAGGAGAATTTACGACTTATGCCTGCGATTTGGGCCATACATATGTCAAAATCAATTCAGATTATCGAAGTTAAAGGAGAAAAATATGAAAAAAATCACTCTATTTTTAAGCTTAAGTTATGGGCTTTTTGCACTTAGTTTTGGAGGGATGGGAAACACTTCTGCTGGTCTTGGAAACAGCGGAGTTGCCTTGCGTAAATCAGCTTGGGGAATCTACTACAACCCCGCACTTTTGGCAAGCGATAATCGCGGAAAATTTGGCTATAGCTTTGGAATAGAGGCAAAAGAAAAAGGACTAGAAGATATCGTTTCTATTTTTCTTAATCAAGGAACAAACAATATACAAGAAATTTATGATCGTTTTCAATCTCGCCCTACACATTCACTTAGCCTAAGCTCACAAAATGGTATTGTGATACAAATCACTGGAGGGGAACACAAAGTCCCCAAGCTCAATCAAGAAGGCATCCCAACAGGAGAGATGATAGAAAAACGCAATCCCTATGGAGCTTTTACCATGGCAAGCTTTCTGTCTGTTTATGGATCTGGAGATATCACTGCAACTCTTCAAGACAAAACAATCCAAGCACAAGGACTCCTTTCAAGTGTCGCTCTAATTGAAGTTCCCATTGGCTGGGGGTGGAGATTTGAAACAAATGGTGGAGATGTAAGCATTGGTGCAAGCATTAAGTATATGGGAGCAATGGGAATCCACTCTTCCATCTCAGCTTCAATCACAGAAACAAACTATGCCCTCTCAACCACAGCTCCTCAAAATCTTCACTTATCTCATTGGTTTGGAATTGATTTGGGAATCCTTTATAGTCCAATTGAAAGCGTCCATCTAGGACTTGTAGCCAAAAATATCAATGTTCCAAGCTTTGACCTCTTGGGCCAAAAATTCAAAATCCTTCCTCAAGTGCGCTTTGGAATCTCTTATGAGTTTGCCAAATATTTTGCACTTACTTTTGATGCGGACTTGACCCCCAACTCCTTTTTGTTTGAAAATTCTCCAAAAACACAAATGCTTGGAGGGGGGCTTTTGATGGATTTTAAATATATTGATTTGCGTTTTGGTCTTATGGGAGATATGGCAAACAAATTTGAAGAAGGCGTGATTATGACTGGAGGCATTAATCTTTTAGGTTTTCTTGACCTTGCTATTCAAGCAAGCTCTAAAATGTTTGAAGCTAAAAGTTACAAAATCCCACACTTCATCTCAGCAAAAATCGGAGGAAGTTTTACTTTTTAATGAAGATTTAAAAACTCGTGGCACGATAAAGAGATTTCAAATCAAGGAGAAAAAATGCTACACGAATACCGAGAAGAAATCTCTCAGCTCAAACAAACCAATGCGCATTTTGCAAAAATTTTTGATCAACACAACGATCTGGATCAAAAAATTCGCAATATGGAATCAGGCATTGAGATTGCATCTAATGCCACAATTAATGAGTTAAAAAAAGAAAAATTGCGACTCAAAGACGAAATTTATCAAATGCTTCAAAAGCATCAATAGCCAAATAAACAAAAAAAAAGGGGGGGGGGCAACAATTTTTACTTCTCTGCCCCTCAACTTCTATTTCACAAAAACTTCAATGTTATAATTTGCATATTTTTAAAAGGTATTGTGTATGAAAAATTATCATCCTCAAGAAATCGAACATCAAATTTATCAAATCACAAAAGAAAGGGGTTATTTTGAAATAGAAGGCAATGCAGAAATTGCCCAAAAAGACAAAACTTTTGCCATCATGATGCCTCCTCCTAATGTCACAGGAGTGCTTCATATTGGCCATGCTCTGACTTTTACGCTTCAAGATATTATTACGCGATACAAAAGAATGCAAGGCTATATCACGCTTTATCAGCCTGGAATGGATCATGCAGGAATTGCCACTCAAAATGTCGTAGAAAAACAACTCCTCAAAGAGGGAATCAAAAAAGAAGACCTAGGAAGAGAAAAGTTTATACAAAAAGTTTGGGAGTGGAAAGAAAAAAGCGGAGGCGCCATCCTCTCTCAAATGGAACAACTCGGAATCACTCCAGCATGGAGCAGATTACGCTTTACTCTTGATGATGGACTTAAACATTCAGTTAAAACAGCATTCAAGCAGTGGTATGACAAGGGCTATATCTATCAGGGCAATTATATGATTAATTGGTGCACGCATGATGGAGCTCTATCTGATATTGAAGTTGAGTATGAGGAAAATCAAGGAAAACTATACCACTTACGCTACCACATACAAGATTCAGATCAATTTATCATTGTGGCAACTACTCGCCCTGAAACATTTTTTGGAGATACGGCTGTTATGGTCAATCCTAACGATTCTCGCTATACGCACCTCATCGGAAAAAACGCCATTCTGCCACTTCTTAATCGCCCCATCCCCATTATTGCTGATGAGACTGTAGATATAGAGTTTGGAACAGGATGCGTAAAGGTTACTCCAGCCCACGATATCAATGATTATGAAGTGGGAAAACGACACAATCTAGATTTTATTACAATCTTTGACAAGCACGGAATCCTTAATGAATATGCTGGAGAGTTTCAAGGATTGGAGCGCCTAGAAGCTCGCGAAATCATCATACAAAAGCTTCAGGAAATGGGTTTTGTCGAAAAAATAGAGGAATACACCAATCAGGTAGGGAAATGCTATCGTTGTGGAAATATTGTTGAGCCCTATATCTCCAAACAATGGTTTGTGTCTCCAAAAATTGCTGAAGGCGCAATTAAGGCCATTAATGATGGAAAAGCTCAATTTTTCCCCCCTCAATGGAAAAATAATTACAATGCATGGATGAGAGAATTGCGTCCATGGTGTATCTCTCGCCAACTTTGGTGGGGACATCAGATTCCTGTCTTTTATTGTGAGTGTGGAGAACAGTTTGTAAGCCTAGAAGATTCTCCTCAAGCTTGCCCCAAATGTGGAGGACATCAAATCACTCAAGATTCTGATGTGCTTGATACGTGGTTTAGCTCTGGACTTTGGGCATTTAGCACATTGGGGTGGGGAAATGGAGAATGGGGGAAGGGAATTTTGTGGAAAGAAGAAGATTTAAAACGCTTCTATCCCAACTCACTCCTTATTACAGGATTTGATATTCTCTTTTTCTGGGTTGCAAGAATGCTTTTAAGTGGAGAATCTACATTGGGGCAGATTCCCTTTAAAGACATTTATTTACATGCACTTGTAAGGGATCAGTATGGACGCAAGATGAGCAAAAGCGTGGGAAATGTGATTGATCCTTTGGAAAAAATTCAAAGCCATGGAGCGGATGCATTGCGCTTTGCTTTGGCTTATCTGTGCGCACAAGGAAGAGATATTAAACTTTCTGACAAAGATTTAGACCTTGCCAAAAATTTCGCCAATAAAATTTTCAATGCAGGAAATTTTCTTCTCCTCAATCTTGAACAAGCCGGAATTCAAGAGGGCTTCAAAGAGCTTCAAGAATACAGCACCCCCCTAGGACAATATCTGCATTCTCGTCTTAACCATACGATTTCTGAATTTTCTTCTGCATTAGAATCATATCGCTTTAATGAATCTGCAAGTATTCTTTATCATTTCTTCTGGGGTGAATTTTGTGATTGGGGAATTGAGCTTGCAAAAGCCCAAAAAGAAAGCCTCTTAGAGCTTGGTAGTATCTTTTTGCAGGCCTTAAAATTGCTCCATCCTTTTATGCCATTTCTAAGCGAATATCTCTATCACACACTCCAAAAACAAACACTAGAGCACTCTACTTCAATTATGATAACTCCATTCCCTCAGCCCAAAGAGCGTCACGCACAAAGAGAAAAAGAGTTTAGCATCATCAAAGATGCAATCACTTCAATCAGACGACTAAAAATTATGCTTGATCTCAATGGAGAATTCAAAGGATCAGTTTTTGTCAAAACAAACTTTCAAGATTCTCAAATTTTTAATCTCTTTGTATGCAAGCTTGCTAAAGTTGAGCAATGTATTATTGTTGAACAAAAGCCCCAAAGCTGCATTGGGGATATTGGGGAATTTTGCGAATGTTATGTAGAACTTAGCGGGATCAATTTGAGTTCCATTATCGCTAGATGTGAAAATCAGCACAAAAAGCTTGAAATAGAAATCAACAAGCTTTCCAATTTACTTAAAAATGAAAAATTTGTGCAAAATGCTCCTCTTGAAGTTCTACAATCAAATCAAGAAGGGCTTCAAAAAGCACAAGAAAAACTTGAAGCAATCCAAAATCAACTTAAAATATTAAGGACATAAAATGAAAAAGTTTTTAATCCCCTGCATTGTTTTGGCGTTCCTTATGGGATGCAAAGAGACCTCCAATGTCGCTCAAAATCAAGTCCAGCTTGAGGAAATTATCACAAAACTTCAAAATGGAGAAAAGGTTACAAATGTACCGCAAACTTCTATTGATGATGCTCAAACGATGATAGATCGAAGCTATGCGTTTAATTATCAACTCATTAATGCTCAAACGCTCAAACAATGGCTTCAAGATAAGCAGGTTGTTCTCATTGATGCCTCTCCTAAAGGAAAATATCTTCTAGAACATCTCAAGGGCACCAAACATTTTGAATTTGATTCTGCTTTTCTTTCTCCAGATGGAAAACTCACTTGGAACCCCCAAAAAGGCTCTCAAGAAAGTTTTAGCAAAAAATTGGGTAACAATCTTTTTGCTACTCTTGTTTTTTATGACCAATCTACTTCTTCCCCATATCAAGCTACACCAGCAGATATTGCAAGCATGTGGGCCAAAAAAATGGGCTATCATAATGTTTATCGCCTCATTGGAGATCTAGCTTCTTGGAAAGCTCAAGGGCTTTTGACCACTAATGAAACACCAAAATGCTGTCAATAAAGGAGATATTATGCAAAAGATCAAAAAAGTTGTCTTAGCTTATTCTGGAGGATTGGATACAAGCGTCATTCTTAAATGGCTCGGAGATACTTATCAATGTGAGGTTGTAACTTTTACTGCAGATATTGGACAAGGAGAAGAAGTCGAGCCAGCAAGAGCCAAAGCAAAGCTTTTAGGAATTAAAGATGAAAATATCTTTATTGAGAATCTTCAAGAAGAATTTGTACGCGATTTTGTTTTTCCAATGTTTAGAGCCAACACAATTTATGAAGGGGAGTATTTGCTTGGTACAAGCATTGCGCGCCCATTGATTACCAAAAGGCTTATAGAAATCGCCAAAGAAGTTGGTGCTGATGCAATTGCTCATGGAGCAACAGGAAAGGGAAATGATCAGGTGCGCTTTGAGCTTGGAGCTTATGCCCTCAATCCTTCCATCAAAGTAATTGCACCTTGGAGAGAATGGGATCTTAATAGCCGTGAAAAGCTCTTGACGTATGCACAAAATGCAGGCATTCCTATTGATAAAAAACCCAACCAATCCCCCTATTCTATGGATGCAAATCTTTTGCATATTTCTTATGAGGGACAGATTTTGGAAGATCCTTATGCAGAACCCGAAGAAAGCATGTGGAGATGGACAACCTCTCCATTTGATGCTCCAGATACCGCTGAGGAAATCATAATTGGGTTTAAAAATGGTGATGCAATCAGCTTGAATGGAACAGTCCTAAGTCCAGCCAATCTTTTAAGTCAGCTCAATACGCTTGGAGGAAAGCATGGAATCGGACGTCTTGACATTGTAGAAAATCGCTATGTAGGAATGAAATCAAGAGGATGCTATGAAACGCCAGGAGGAAGCATTCTTCTCAAGGCTCACCGCGCAATCGAAAGTATCACTTTGGATCGAGAAGAGGCTCATCTTAAAGATGAATTGATGCCTAAATATGCCTCCCTTATTTATAATGGATATTGGTTTAGTCGTGAAAGAGAAGCATTGCAAGCTCTCATTGATAAAACACAGGAAAATGTTGAAGGGGAAGTTAGATTAAAACTTTATAAGGGAAACATTATTGTCACTGGACGAAAATCACCCAAATCACTTTTTGATGAAGCTTATTCAACTTTTGAGGAAGATTGCGTATATAATCAAGCTGATGCTCAAGGCTTTATTAAACTCAACGCCTTACGCTTCATTATTGCCGGAAAACAAAAATAATTTATCTTAAAAAAAGGGGAGGGGGACTAACAAATAGAAATTTCAAATCAAAAATTAAATCAAAATCCTCTTTTAAAAAAATAAGCAAAAGCATTTTCCTCTCCTGCTTAATATTGATAATAAAAAATTACACTCCCCTCCCCTATTTCTTTTTAGAAAACAAAACTATATCCTACATTTAAACTTGTTTTTGCAGGAAGTGTGGATCCGCCGATAAAGCCCGATTTCAACGAAGCAATAGGGAGTCTTGCCAACAAATCAATCCGATGATGTGAAGCGATCAACATGCTTATACCAACTCGTCCACCAAAATCAACCAAATGGCGACCATTCACAAGATCAGAAAATACATCCTCAAAAAGATCATCAAAGAAATAATCAATTTCCCCTTCTTCTTTTTGAATCTGAATCTTATTTAAACGATAGTGATAGCGCATATCAACCCCACCAAAAACACCAAAACTAAATTTTGAACTGCTATAAAGGTTTGTCATTAGATCAAAATAAATTCCTGTATCTATATAAGATAATTTTTGATCTACTAATCCACTTCCATCCGCTTTTTGATCAACAGAGGTATATCCTACCCCAAACCCAAATCTCGTTCCAAAATATGGCGCATAAAAGTTTTCACTTCCTAAATTAATCCCAAGGCTATAGCCCCTCGCACCCTCTTTAAAAGCATCGCGTATGACATAAGTTTTTGAAATATTAAACGCGTTATTCCCCTCATAACTTTTTTCAACACTATATCCACCCTCAATCCCAATATAAAACCTTGCTTGAGCCAATGTCGTTGATAGTAATATAGTGCTTATCAAGATCGATAATCTTTTCATGGGAACCTCCTGAAGGTCTCAAATATTAATTTAAGAAGATTTATAAACACCCCCTCCCCCCTCAAAGTTTTCTAACGATCGATTAGAAAACAAATTTATAGCTAGCGCTAAATGTTGTTCTTGCGGGAGCTAAAGCTCCTCCCAATACATAGCTAGATGAAGAATTTGTTGCATTCATTGAAGCAATTGGGAGTTTGGCCATAAACTCGATACGATGATGTTTTGCCATCATTGTTGTAACACCCACTCTTCCTGAAAAATCCATCAAATGTTCATTTAATCCATTCCATCTTCCACTAAGCACATAATGATAATCAGCACTTGCTCCACCAAATACACCAAAGCTAAAGCTTCCGTTATTGTAGAAATTGAGCAATAAATCAACGCTTAATCCAGCATCTACAGAATTAAAAGTATGAGTGCTTCCATTTTCTGTCTTAGAAACAGAAGTGTATCCAGCACCAAGTCCCCATCTTGTCCCAAAATACTTACCAAAAAAATCTTCTGTTCCAAATACTCCCCCTACACTATAGCCACTATAGCCACTATTAAGTGCATTACTAATAACTCCTGTTCCAGCATAAGTAGCACCAAATGTATTTTTTCCACTTGTCTTACTATCATAAGCCGACTGAGCACTATATCCACCCTCAATCCCAACATAAAATCTTGCTTGAGCCATTGAAGCCAAAGCACATGAAGCTAAAACAACACTTAAGATTTTTTTCTTCATTTTTTCTCCTTTTAATTTAGCCAAATGATCTTTAGCTTAAAGATACTTTACTAAATCGACATATAGCTATAAAAGTTTAGGGATTTCCTAAACCCTATTTCATTCTACTAGAAAAAATGCAACAAAATATTATCGTTCAATCTCATCTGCTCAATACCTCTATTTTAAAGCTTCCCCCAATCAATGGGCAATTTTCCAAATCTCTTTAAGGCCTCATTGGCACTGACAAAAGCTCCACTCCCCACAAATCCTCTTGCCAAGGGGCTAGGATGAGGAGCAATAACAGCACAGTGCCTTTTACAATCAATAAGAGAGAGCTTTTTTTGCGCATACTTTCCCCACAACATAAAAACAACACCATCAAGATGAGAAGAAATATAAGAAATGATCGAATCTGTGAAATATTCCCAGCCAAAATAGGCATGAGATCCGGGCTCTCCTTTCTTGACGGATAAGATCGCATTAAGAAGCATTACGCCCTGCTCACACCATCGCGATAGATCTCCATGCTTAGGAGGGGTAATGCCCAAAGATTCTTGAAGTTCTTTATAGATATTTTTGAGACTTGGAGGGGGAGGAAGCGGTTTTGGAACACTAAAACTAAGTCCCATTGCCTGAGGGATCCATCTTCCATCAACACAAATCTCACCATGATAAGGATCTTGCCCCAAAACAACAACTTTTAAATCTTTTGGAGCTACACGGTTTAGGGCCTCAAATGTCAGTCTTCCTGCAGGGAAAATCACATCCCCCCTTTTCTTTGCACCAATATAACAAGAGCGAATTGTTTCAAAATAAGGCTTAGAAAACTCCTCTTTTAGAGCCTCTTTCCACTCTTGAGAAATTTTGATGCGATCCAAATCCATTATTCAATAATCTTTGGAACGACAAAAAACCCATCTTGTGTTTTTGGGGCATGTGCAAGAACATCATGGCGTATTTGAGAATCAATCACCTTGTCCTCTCTTAGTGGAGTTTTGAGACTTGATACATGACTGACTTCATCTGTTTGAACATTTTTTAGATTCTCTACAAATCTCAAAATCTCTGAAAGTTGATTTTTCACCTCTTCTCTCTTATCTTGAGCAATCTCGACCATCCCTAATTTCTGCAGTTTATCCAACAATGCATCATCAATTTGCATTTCTACTCCCTTATCATCATTTCAAAGAATTATAAAACAAAGCCTTCAATTCCTCAAAGCAATATTGCCCATCACAAAAAATCTCAAATGCAAAAAAAGCTTGATAAAGCAACATTTCTAATCCATCCATTCCTTGACTTGACAAACCAAGAAAAGCTGTCTTTGGACGAGATAAGAAAAAATCCCTAAATTGATCAATGCCAACAATCCCCTTTTGAGAAGGATAGATCACATCAAAAACATATTTTGCTTTAGACACCAAAGATTGAAGCTTTTCTTGCTGATAAGGAAGAGATTTTCCATCCAGCCCAACACTTGTTGTATGTACCAAAAGATCGACTTCTTTTACTTCCAATGTTTCCAAAACCCCTATTCCCCTAGAGAGAAAAAAATCTACCTTTGAAGGCGTCCGATTATAAATCATTGTATCCACACCTTGTTTTTTTAGCATCATTGCAATTGCGCGAGCGCTCCCACCAGCACCCAAAACCAGTGCTGTTTTCAACTCAAGATTCTTAATACACTCCCAAAACCCAAGACCATCTGTATTGAATCCACAAAGCTTCTGATTTCTACACAACACCGTATTGACTGCTTCAACTTCTTGGGCAAATCCCCTAACCTCATCGCATAAACCAAAAACTTCCTCTTTGTAAGGAAGAGTGATATTTGCCCCGCTTAAAGATTGAAGAGTTGATGCAAGAAGAGAGGGAGAGGGAATATCAAACTTATCATAGTGGGCAGAAATCCCCAAATAAGAAAATAAAAAATTATGGATTAAAGGCGAAAGAGAATGATGAATAGGGGATCCAATAACTCCAAAATACCTCATTTTTCTCTCCCCAAAAACCTAAGCATCACCCATCCAGTATCAATGCGTGCCCAGCCATTTCTAACTTCCCAAACAGACACTCTTTCAAATTGAGGTATTGTTTTTATAATCTCAGATTTAATATTTGGTTCTTGGCGAACATTTAAAGCTTTTACAGAAACACTATAAAGATTTTCAGATCCGACTTCATTTGATTTGGCCTG
The DNA here is from genome assembly GCF_021300655.1 of Helicobacter kayseriensis. Classification (NCBI taxonomy): domain Bacteria; kingdom Pseudomonadati; phylum Campylobacterota; class Epsilonproteobacteria; order Campylobacterales; family Helicobacteraceae; genus Helicobacter; species Helicobacter kayseriensis. Next base: position 67,913 of record NZ_JAJTNB010000002.1, on the reverse strand, counting down.
ATGAGAGCCATCAATAGACCTACTAGAATCTAGGGACAAAAACTTCCAATGCACTTGAGCGCTCAAACTCAAATAAAAAACCACATAAACAACAACCCCCATTAAAACAGAACACAAAGGAAGCAAATACAGGCGACAAAAAACCAAAACTCTTCTCATATCAAATACAAAAGGCATACACCATTCCTTACACAAAAGAATTCTGTAAAAAAGCAAAAAATATGCTCTTTGATTAATCAAAAATCAATGTCTAGCCCATATCCCCACATCCCCATCCTTTGTAAAATAAAATACGCGATAAGATTCCCTATAGCTCCCCTGCTCCATTCCTGGGCTTCCAATTGGCATACCAGGGACACTCAGCCCAATCACTCCAGAAGGTTTTTCTTGCAATAATCGCTGAATATCTTGAGCAGGAATATGGCCCTCTAAAAAGTACCCATCTACAACTGCAGTATGGCAACTTCTAAAATCTTGAGGCAAATTATATTTTGCCTTGACCTCCAACCACTTTTGGACATCTTTAATATCTTTAACTTCAAATCCATTTTCTCTTAAGTGCTTTGACCAAAGCCCGCAACACCCTCAACCTGGACTTGAATAAACATAGACTTTGGGCGCACCAAATGCAAGAACACAACCCAAACACAGAGCAATCAAATATTTCATCTTTTCCCTCATACTTAAAATAAAATGCGAAAGGTATCACAAATTAAACACGCACAATTAAACTTGCAGGCAATCCAAATTTTCTAATCATTTCTTCTTCTTTTTGACGATGCTCTCCGCTATCCACCTCATGATCAAATCCCAAAAGATGCAAAAAACCATGGATAAACAAAAGCTGAAGCTCCTCTTCAATACTATGTCCAAATTCTTTGGCCTTTTGTTTAATTAGCGATGCACTCATTACAATACTCCCCAAAGGCAAATTTGGGACTACAGCATCACAGGGAAATGAAAGCACATCAGTCAATTCATTCTTTTGACGAAAATCACGATTAAGCTCAATCATCTCATTATCATTTAGCACATAAACTTCCACAAGGGACTCACTCATCCCCTCAATTAATCTTTCAAGTCCCAATTCACCAAATTCTAGATCACTTTGATTCTCAAAATAAACCATACTCTCAAACCCTATCATTATTGATATAATTTTTTCTTTTCTCAAAAGTCTATCACAGGGGTTTTTGCAATGGTTGATTATGGAATAAATTTTTGGTCAAACAATGATTTTATTATTGAAGATGGGGTTGTCAAAATCGGCACACAGACCAAGCCTGCACTCATTGATATCGTCAAAGACATACGCGATCAAGGCTATCGTGGCCCTCTTTTGCTACGCTTCCCTCATTTGATTAAGAATCAAATTGATAAAATTTTTAATTGTTTTGAGCACTCAATTAAGGAGTACAACTACAAAGGGGCATTTAAAGCGGTTTTTCCCCTCAAAGTTAATCAAATGCCAAACTTTGTCCTTCCTTTAGTTGAACTTAGTCAAGATCGTTGCTATGGACTTGAGGCTGGAAGCAAAGCCGAATTAATCTTGGCAATGGCTTATACTAATAAAAACTCCCCCATTACAGTCAATGGTTTTAAAGACAAAGAAATGATTTCTCTAGGATTTATTGCTGCAAATATGGGGCACGAGATCACCCTAACAATCGAAGGACTCAATGAGCTTGAAACCATTATCGAAGTAGCCAAAGACTTCAATCCCCCCTATCCCAATATTGGATTGCGAATCCGCCTACATAGCACAGGAATTGGCGTGTGGGCCAAAAGTGGCGGGATCAATTCAAAATTTGGTCTCAATAGCACAGAACTTTTGGAAGCCATTGCTTTGCTTGAAAAACACAATCTTCTAAGCCACTTCACAATGATTCATTTCCATATCGGAAGCCAAATCAGTGATATATCTCCACTCAAAAAAGCCATCAGAGAAGCGGGCAACATTTATGCAGAACTTCGCAAAATGGGAGCAAAAAATCTCAAATGTGTCAATATTGGCGGAGGGCTTGCTGTAGAGTACACTCAACATCCCGGAATCAATCATCGCAACTACACTTTAAGTGAATTTAGCGGAGATGTTGTATTTTCTTTGCGTGAAATTGTTAAAAACAAAAAAGAGCCCGAACCCGATATTTATATCGAATCAGGGCGTTTTATTGCAGCCTCTCATGCCGTATTGATTGCCCCTGTTTTAGAGCTCTTCTCGCAGGAGTTTGATGAAAAAGCCCTGAAACTTAAAGACAAAAACCCTCCACTTATTGAAGAGCTCAACGATCTTTATAAAAGCATCAATGAAAAAAATGCTATTGAGTATTTGCACGATAGCCTTGATCATATGGAATCTCTTTTGACGCTCTTTGATCTAGGATATATCGACTTGCAAGATCGAAGCAATACAGAGGTCTTAGTCCATCTTCTAATCAAGAAAGTCATCAAAACGCTCAAACACAAAAATCACAATGAGATTTTAAGAATCCAAGAACAAGTCCAAGAGCGTTATTTGCTCAATTGTTCTTTTTTCCAAAGCCTGCCTGATTATTGGGGGCTTGGACAAACTTTCCCTGTTATGCCCCTAGATCGCCTCAATAAACGCCCAAATCGAAGTGCAAGCTTATGGGATATCACTTGTGATAGTGATGGAGAGATTGCTTTTGATAGCTCAAAACCCCTATTTTTACATGATGTAGATGTCACTAAAGAGGATTATTTCTTAGGATTTTTTCTAGTAGGAGCCTATCAAGAAGTGCTTGGAATGCGACACAATCTTTTCACTCATCCTACAGAATTTAGCGTCGTGCTTGATCCTGATCTCAATAAAGGCTATGAGATTACCAATATTTTAGAGGCTCAAACAATTCTTGATGCACTTGATGATATTGATTATGACACTAAAGAAATCGAGCGTCGCTTAAAGCTCAGAATCGAAGAACGAGAAGATCTCAATGAAGAAAGCAAAAAAGATCTTCTAGGACGCCTCTATGTCATGTTGAGCGAAAATGTGTATCTCAAAACAATTACCCCCTTAGAATAAAAGGAACAAGATGCAAATTGGCTTTTATCGTGATGCTCTCATCGGAGACAATCTTGTCTCTATCCCAGCAATGTATGCTATCAAGGCCCTTTATCCGCAATGCACTTTAATTGTTTATACCAATTCAATTGGAATGGAACTTTATGAGCAATATGATTTTATTGATGTCTTATTTAATATGCAAACACAATCAAAAGAAGTCATCAAAGCACACATCAATTCTTATAAATTTGATTTTTTTATCTTGACACAAGCCAATCGTTGGAGATGCAAACTCATCAATCAAACCAATGCCAAGGTGGTTATTTCTCTTTTGAGCTTAGGAAGTATTTTTAAAACCAAATTCCGCACTCTTTTTATCTCAAGAAACTTTAGCTCACTCTCTCAACACCAAAGAATGCTTAGACTAGTCAGAGAGATCAACCCCAAAGTGTTTGATTCTCAAATTCACTCAATTGATTTTTCTCCTACAATCTTGCGCACCAAACCTTCAAACAAGGCCTATATTGATGCCTTTCTCACTCCCTATCGCTCCTATTCTAAGTTTGTAATGATCAATCCCTTTTCGCGCACCTGTTCTCATAATCTCACACTTCAAGGATGGCTCAAACTCTCCCAAACTCTAGCTTCACTCTATCCTCACATCCTTTTCATTCTTCCAACTTATGAAGGCAATCCAATTCATCTCAAGCTCCCATACTCTCTCCCCAATCTTGTTGTTTTCAAAAATAATTCAGATTTATTTAACCTTATTGAACTTATCTCTAGACTCTCATTGCTCATCTCTCCAAGCACAGGGAATGCGCACATTGCCAATAATCTACACATCCCTCTTTTGGGACTTTTTAGCCAAAGGGACAGAATCCTTTGGAGGGGAGAAAATATGCTTTTAGAAAATCTAATCCCCATTCCTTATAAAAAAGAAAAAATGAGCAAGGATTGTGAAGATAAACTGATTGAAGAAACTATTCGAATATTTGGGAGATTGTTGCAGTGAAAATTGGTTTTTATATTGATGCAAGGATTGGAGATAGTGTTGTAGCAATCCCTGCTATTCGCGCTATAAAACAAGCTTATCCTTCATGCTTTCTTTGCATTTTTACCAATGAAATTGGCCTCAACCTTTATCAAGGCCTCCCATAGATTGAGCAAATACTTCCCTATCAAAACCCTGCGCAAGTCTCTCATTTTAATCTAGATTATCTCATCTCAAGCAATTGCGATAAACGCACCATTTCAATGCTTAAACAGAGCAATGCCAAAAAAATCATCACCTATCTTAAACTCTATAATCTTTTTGATTTCAGAATCAAATCCACCTTTATCTCTTATAAAGCTAAACCCCAAAGCGAAAAACAAAATCTTCTTGATCTTATTCAGCTGATCTTACCATCCCCAAAACTCAAGCTTTCAGACATCCAAGATTACAAACTCCAAACCCTTCCCAAACACAAAGAACGCATCGACTCTTTTCTTGCACCCCTTGCAAAAGATCAAAAATCAATCGTAATGCTCAATCCCTTTGGCTTTGCAGCAAAAAACAATCTCACCTTGCAAGAATATGAACAGATCACACTTCACTTAGTACAACAACACAACATCATCTTGCCCACCTTTGAGAATCGCTCAACGCTTATTTACAAAACTTTTTCCCAAGAGTTGATTGACCATCCTAATTTTTTTATCTTTGAAAACAATTCAGATCTTCTTAATCTTGTAGAACTCATTACAAGAATGAATTTAGTTATCTCCCCAAGCACAGGAAATATCCATATTGCAGACAATCTTGGCATTCCAAGTATTGGTTTATTTTCACATAAAGATACAATCAAATGGGGAGGAGATCAAATGCACTATGTGATTTTGGACCAAATTTCTTCCCATCAAGCCATTACAGATACAATCCACATATCCCAACAGCTCTTACAATCTCACTAAGAACAGCAACACTGCTTTTTGTGGCAACAAATTTGAATGGGAGATTTTTTGATCGCCCTATAGTGCTTCAGTGAAAAATCGCATCCAAAGAGTTTTTCAAACTTCATTAAAATGCGATGCCTTTTTTCTCTTGAAGTAAGCTTGTGGCGAGGATTTGCCTCAAAAAGCTGATGGACAGAAAAATGATCTGTGTTTTCTTCTAGCCATTTGTGTGCTACCTGAGGATGCGTCCCGTTAAATAAATGCAAAACTTGAGAATCAATCTCTCTGTAATGATATGTATTGGGACGATGCTTCCAATATTTGGCGACCTTGCTGTGTTTGAGTGTCATTTTTTCTTCGCTTCTAACCCAACCATAATGATAAATAGTCGCATTGATTAAAACTGCTTGAGGATAACGCCCCTTTTTATTGCTCTCATCTAAAACAACCCAAAAAAGTCCATCAGGGGCATAGCTCCTCACACTTGTTTTGATTGCCCTCACTTCAGAGCGATACCATGCAGGAGAAGAAGCATAAGTATGAGCATTGCCATAAAAATGACGATACGAAAAAGCCAAAGCCTCCACTTCAGGATCATTCAAATAAGCTTCCATCGCACTTTTGATGCGCTCCAAATCTTCCTCGTGTAAGACCTCATCAGCTTCCAAATAAAATGCCCAATCTCCACTGCATTGAAATTGTGCGATCATTTTTTGCTGTCCATAAACATATCCCTTGCTTATCATCTTCTCACACCAAGATGAAGTCAGCACTTTGATTTTTGGATGTTCTTTTTGCAAAGCCAACACTTGTTCCAATGTATCATCTTCACTCTCACCTACATTGACGATAAACTCATCAACCAAGGGCAAGATAGATAAAATAGATTCTCTAAAGGGGTACCCCAAGATATTTCCATTTTTCAAAAATGTAAAACCACTGATCTTCATCTTATGCCTTAATATCTAAAATATGATCGCTTACAAAACAAGTTTTTTCTTTTGCTTGCTCTTGTAAATGTCTTTTTTGACGATCTTGATCTTCTTGTCTTTGTCTTTTGGAATCTCTATCTGGATTGAGCGCCTCATTTTCTTCAAGCTTTTTGACTTCCTGCACTTCGCCCAATCTATTTTGAAAGTCTTGCATATTAGCAAGATGGGCAATATCGCCACGATGTTGAGCATGGGCTTGAGCACTTGCACCTATCTGCGCATTTTGATTGATATAAGTTAAATTTCCAATCGATGATACAGCCATAAATCCCTCCTAAAACCTCAAGGTTTTTTGCTTAGAATACAAAACATTTGCCCCTTCTATAATTTTGACAAATCGCCTTTGTGTATAATCGACTGAAATATTTTTATCCAAAATCCCATTCATCCCCAAGAGGATTTTTGCACTTTGCATAAGTATTTCTTCTCTTATATACGTCTTTCCACAATGGATAATCATATGCGAAGAGGGGATATTTTGAATATGCAACCAAAGATCATTAGCCTTTGCATCTTCAAGAAGCTTTTGATTCTCTTTGGCGTTTTTCCCAATAGAGACCTTAATCCCATCAATGAAAAAACTTTCATAGTCTTTTTTATCTTTTTCTCTATGCCTATGCTTTTTTTGAAGAAAGACTTGCAAATCACATTCTTGCTCAATACTCTGAATATAGGCAATTTCTCTTTTTAAAAACGCAATCTTAGAATCTAGAAATTCTTTTTGGATTGAAAGATTTTTAAGCTTTTGCTTAAGCTTTTTGCTTTGTGCAAAACAAAAATTTCCGCCTTGAGCAAATGATTTAATTCTAGAGGGCAATTCGATCTTAATCTCCCTATGCTCATAATCTTGCAACACAAAAGAATGTGAAAAATGCTTAGGAAGAGGAGAGGAAAAAATCAACTCCCCCCACAAAGCATAAGTTCGTGCCTGATCTTGCAGATCATAAGGATCGGGCAATTGCTTTATCAACAAAACAAGATCATCTATTTTTTTCTTTCTTTGAGAGATGAGAAGTTGTTTTTTTTGCGCAATCCTTGATTGCATTCTTTCTGCATATGCCTCCATCAGCAACAAATCCAATTCTTCATTGGTAATAGGCTTATGATTGGGATAATCTTGAATGGGTTGAGGAAGAGGTGAAAATGGCTTATTGGGTTTAATCACCCTTGAACTTTTGCTCTCACCTATATGTCGCAGTGCTTCTAAAACTCTCTGATTCTGATCAATCAAAATAACATTTGTGTGTCGCCCAGTAAATTCAAAATGCAAAGCATATGGGTTTTGCTTATATCCAGCACAATGCAAAAACTCAACAATTAAAATGCGATTTTTTCCATCAACGCGACAGCCCATCAGCTTGGCCCTTGAGCAATATCGAGTGAGTGCTAAATCAAATGGAGAATGATAGGGATTTCCTAAAATTCTTTCTTTTGTTTGAAAAATAGAACTTTTAGACTTGCTCATATCCAAATAAAACTCATCAAAATCCAAAGTCAATCGCAACAAATTATCATCAATGCGACGCAGGCTAAAAATCATTTCATATTGCCCAAATCTTTGAGCAATGGCCTCCAAAAGCTCTAATTTCACTGCGCCTCTACCTTCTTGCGAGCAAACTCTAGCGCTTCTTGAGTTAAATGCGCTCCACTAATCATACGCGCGATTTCCCTGATTCTACCTTCGCGATCAAGCTCTTGCATTTTGCTTCCTTCATTAGTTTTTTGGACTACAAAATGCGCATTGGCAACAGAGGGCAGATGAGGTTGGTGAGAGATAGCAAACACTTGATAGGACAAAGAAAGCTTTTTGAGTACTTTGGCCACTCCTTCACTCTCCTCCCCACTCAAATTTGCATCAATTTCATCTAGCAACAAAATCCCCATATTTTTTTTATTTTGTAAAGCCAAAATAGCAAGCCTTAAACGATTGTATTCCCCAGAACTAAGAGTATGGACCAAAGAAGATCCCAATCTAACCTCAAGATAATCTCTCCCAAGCTGATGCATTGCGCTCTCTTGAAGAGAAAAATTGACGCAAGAAAGCAAGAGCAAAGATGCATATTGCTTAATCTCTTCTTCAAAAAGCCTCAAATGTTGGCTTCTTTTTTCAGAAAGACTACAAGCAAGTTCTTGAAGAGTTTTTTGAATCTGATTAAGTTGAGATTCAAGCTCTTTTTGATTATCCTCAATGGTTTCATAGCTTGCTAGTTTATTTTTCTGCTCTTCCAAATATTCCAAAGCCTCATCAATTCCTCCATAACGAGAAATCAAAGAAGACAATTTTGATAATCGATCTAAAACCTCTTCGGGGTTTTGCTCCTCAAGCTCTGCAAGTTTTTGCATTTCACTCTCAACTTTGGCATCAAGCTCCAAAATCATCTCATCAAATCCCTCAACTCTCTCTTCCAAGGCCTCCAAAAAAACACTAATCTTCCTTGCTTGCTCTAAGGCTACCAATGCCTCTGCTCCAAGGCTTTGCAATTTTTCTCTTTTTGAAAGCATTTTTTTATATTCTAAAAGCTCCTCATACTCTCCAGCACGCGGATTGATGCTTGAGATTCTCTCAATTTCAAATCGTGCAAATTCCTTGAGCTCTACAAGCCTCTGCGCATCTTCTCTTAAGCGTTGGAGCTGAGCTTGAAGAGCCTGGGAGTACAAAAACTGCTCTTGATAAAGCTTTAGATTCTGGTGATGATGAGGATCTGCAATCATATCATCAAGCAATGTGAGCAAAAATGCACTCTCTAATTCATTGGAATTTTTATGGCTAAGAAATTTTGCATAAGGGGAAAAGATTTCACTTAAACGCTTTTTTGATGTGCTTTGATGGTTGATAAAATAGCGCGTTTTTTCTTTTTTGAGAATCTGGATATTTAACTCTTCTTCACTTAAATATTCAAAAAGCTCTATATCTCCCTCCAAAAACCCCTCAATCACACTTGCATTGCTTTCTTTGTGTCCAAAAAGAGCCAAAAGAGAGGCAAAAAATACAGATTTTCCCGCCCCGCTTGATCCGCTAATCACATTCAACCCTTGATGAAAACACAGATCTAGATTCTCAAAACTCGGCGAATCTTTAATGAGAATTTGCTGAATATGCATTCCTAATCTCCCCAATTAAATTTTTCACGTAGCAAGGCAAAATAATCCCAATCATTTGGATAGACCAATTGAGCGACCTCCCCCTCATCACAAATTTCAAGACGCGATCCTTTGGGAAAATGAAAAACTTTTTGCCCATCAATAATGATTTGAGAATCTTGCCCAACATCAAATTCCAAAACCATCTCAGATCCCACAATCATTGGACGTTGTGTTAAAGAGTGAGGAGCCAAAGGTGTGAGCAAAATATTTTTACAATACGGATAGACAACGCTTCCTCCTGCAGAAATATTATAAGCTGTTGATCCTGTAGGTGTTGCGACAATTAAGCCATCGCAACGATAATGATTGAGTTGCTTGCCTTGAATTTTTGCACTGATTTCAATCAATGATGGAAAAATTTTTTTAGAAATCAACACCTCATTAAGCGCACATGCGATTTTCCTCCCATCCAAATAAACAGAAAGAATAGAGTGTGTATAAATTTGATACTTTCCCTCAAACAAACAAGGCAAAAATGCAGACATACTCTCCAAAGACACGCTAGTCAAAAACCCCAAATGACCCGCATTGATTCCTAAAATTGGCAATGATGGGATTTTGTGAAAAGTCGAAATCAAAGTTCCATCCCCCCCAAGAGATAAAAGAATCTGGCACCGCTTTTGAATCTCTTGCAAACCAATCCCCTCTTTCCCATAAGAATTCCCCTCTTCATAATATAAAGAAACTTTGTGTGCCTGACATATCTCTTCTAGAGATTGCAGTATCTCCCCCATTTTATAAACATCATTTCGTAAAAAAACCCCAAGACTCTTCAAGTCTTTGCCCTATTCAACATAGTAAGCACGCACTGCAAACCCACGCTTTTGTGGTTGCTGCAAGCTCAAACCTTCAAGTGTCACAACTTGCGGAAAATCCTTGCGTAATCGCTCAATCACATTTTTAGCGCGGAATGAAGCAAGCCCCTCTTGCTTAAGCTCTGGACTTCTTCCTGCATATTTTTTTTCATCAACAACCCCTATAACTTCCAAAACCAAAATACGCTTATCACTTTGAAGAAGTTGAGCTAGATTGCGATTGAGTTCATTGAAGCATTTTTGCGGGAGTTTCCAAGCACCAATCTTTGCATCATAGCATTCACTTACAAACTGGGCTTTTGGCTTGATTACATATTTCAAGCGTTGAGTTATATTTGATACCTCTCCCCTTAGCAAAGTATTCTCATCTTGCAAGACCTTGATCTGACTATTTTTAACCTTAATCTGCTCGACAAGCTTCTTAACCTCCGTGCTCTCCAAAACACTAGAATCTACCTCTTGATGCTTTAATTCTTGCTTAAAAATAAAAAAATAATAAGCAACCCCAGCAAGCGTTCCAAAGAGGATCAATACACTCATAAAACCTAGCAAAAATGTAAAAACTCCCCCTCTTTTTTTAGGAATTTGTCCTGATATATTTTCTGCTTCCATCACTTCTCCTTCAATTTAAGCTCGTGCAAATCCTATCAAATGCTTTTTGAATCTGAACAAAACGCTCTTGATAATTTTGAACTATTTCATTATCGGCACCAAAGACGTTATCTGGATGATATTTTTTAACCAAGCTGATGTATTTTTTTCTAATTTGAGAAAAACTCTCTCCCCTATAGGCATCTAACATTTGATAAGCCCATCCAAGCTGGGCATCTTCATTGGCACAAGCTGGATTCTCAAAATCAATATGCAACACAACGTCATTTATTGTTTTTGCATATATGATCTTCATCAAAAACTCCCAAAATCCCTCCCTTGAAGCATCAAGAAGAAGTCTTTGAGAATCAAAAAAATACCCACTAAACAAATCCCTAATCCAACTCTTTGCCCTTTGATCTGTTTGGGTTGGCGTCAGTTCAATCAGTCTGGCATCAACAACTCGCGCCCGCACATCAATGCGATACAAAAAAGATTGAGGGGGGATGATTTTGATTTGGATTGGTAAATAAGCATGGCTTAATATTATTTGATTGATTGGCATTTCTTGCAAATGGAATAACCAATTCAAAAAGTAGCGTTTTTTCAACACTTTTTGGCTATCTAAAATCAAAACTTCATTGGAAACATAATGTGTTTTAAAATTTCTTTGCGCATTGGACAAAATCCTCTCTAGCTCAACACAATCTTTCTTAATCGCAATTTGCAAAAAACCCGAATTGATTCCAAAATACACCAAAAACTCTCTTCTTTTGCTTAAAATCTTTCGTTATTTTAGATTATTTTCTTTTTTAGAATCTCCAAAATAGAAAGGATTACATGGAAAATCTTTCTTTGGCACTGCTAGGTATTCTCTCAGGGATCGCATCAGCACTTTTTGGAATCGGTGGAGGCACAATCATCGTTCCAACTCTCCTGCTTGCCAAATTTGACATCACAAGCGCTATTGGCATCTCTATCTTTCAGATGATTTTTGCAAGTTTTTTTGGCTCTTATCTTAATTACCGAAAACAACTAATCTCTGTTGATCTTGGGATTGCCCTTGGAATAGGAGGCCTCATAGGCTCAAGCCTGAGCGGAATTATTCTCTCTATAGCATCAGATTTTATCTTGCACATATCCTTTTTGGGCTTTACGCTCGCCTCTTTTATCAAGTATTTTTTCTTCCCCAAACAACACTATGCAAGCAAACCTTTTTGTGCTCTTCGCACATATCCTCTTTTGGCCCTCTTTGGGTGCATTGTAGGAATCTTCTCTTCAAGTTTGGGGGTCGGAGGGGGACTTCTTTTGGCTCCATTACTGGGAACCTATTTGGGACTAAACTCCAAAGAAGTTGTTCCTTTGGCACTATTTTTTATTTGTTTTTCTTCCTTATCTGGAGCAACAAGCCTTTATCTGGCAGGCTTTCTGCATCTTCAAAATGGAATCATCGTCGGATTCTTTTCTATGATAGGAGTTTATTTTGGAGTTTGTCTTATGCAAAAAATCCAGCCCAACCTTCATAAAAAAATTCTTTTTGGAATCTATATTTTTTCAATCAGCTCCACTTTGTTTAAGATTTTTTAGATTCCAAATTGTCCGATTAGTGTAGCGCAGAGGAAGCGAAGAGAGCGGAGAAATATACTCAATCACCACATCTAAGATGCAAACATCATTTTTGCAATGATGGACAAATGACTGCATTTGATAGCCATTGAGCTCAAAAGAAAGCTCTTGGCACTGTTTAAGGTCATATTGTCTAAGGCATGCTTTGGTCAATTGAGACAAATCATTTGCAAACATTTCCATCTGCATCTCTATATGACAAGAAATCCCCTGATGCTGATCTCTTCCAACTCTTGAAAAATACTTACCCACAGCAAGGGCAATAAAAACCAACAAAACAAAAACATAAAAAGAATAAAAAGCTCTAGAATTCATAAACTATTTCATTTTGTAAGAATTCTTTACTCATGCAAAAAACTTGACAAATTTGGATTTTATACTTATCTCCCTGCCTAGAGAATTCAAACTTTTTAACCCCTTCTAATAAAATCTCCTGATCTACATATAGCCCATCTCCCCTCAAAACAACTCTCCTCTTCTCTCCAAGTGGAACTGCAATCCTGCATCCCACTTTCTGATCCAAGATCAGCCACTGCTTTTCTTCTCTTATCACCCTAGCAATCTTTACAGAATCTGAAGAAAAAAGACCAAAATATTTTATATCGCCCCACCTTGGAATTCTCTCAGAATCGCAAAAATCATAAGCTGGAGAAAAAGATGAGGAGAAGAAAACCAAGCGATTGACTTCGTAGTATGTTATTTGATCTTTGGAGCTAGATTCTATGATGGCATATTGCAAGGCCTTTTGCAGATACGCTATAGCATTGGCAAGGCTTGATCTGCTTCTTTGCATCTCATCATAAACATGCAAATCTTTTTGAATTTGCAACATTAATTTAGAACACACCAAAATCAAAAGCGAGAAAACCATAAGAGCAAACAGAGATTCTAAAATCCCAAAAGCTCTTCTCATTGTTTTATTTTAAAAGAAAAAAATATCTCTCCCTTTTCTTGAAGCATTTGATGCGTGACTTCAAAGACAAGTCCAGAACTTTCCAAAAGAAGAGAGTTTTGAGAAAGAATTTTTGTAGGATAGATCAATTCTTGATTGGCTAAAGGAAGCTTAGGATATGAAACATAGCTTCCAAATAAACTAAGCGCAAATCCTACAAATACCAAACAAACAACAGCCTCCAACAAAACAAATCCATTAGAGGGCAAAAATCTCTCCCTCAAAGAAAATCTTTTTCATCTCTTTATTGCGTTCATATGTGACAACAAGAAGGGTTTTGTATCTTCCTTTGTGCTCAATCATCAATTTTTTAGAATCAGATTGCGAGAAATCTCCCAAATCTATTCTTGGCTGTTGATAATTAATCCTTTCTAGATAAAGATGTGCCTGAAATTGATCGGGGAGCTGACCTTGGGTAATTAACCTAAGATTATATTCTTTTGCTTTTTCTATTTTCACAGCATCGCGAGTCTTAGTCTGAAAATAAGGAGGCAAAAGCTCCAATCTGGCATTTTTCTCATTCTCAAAATCCAAATAAATCTGACAATTTTTCAAAAACCATCTCTGCTCTTTGAGTATTGCATTGATCTCATAATCAACTTGTTTTTTGGAAGAAAAATAAGAATCATCATCTATGGCAGGATTTTTTAAAGCAATCACAATACTAATCACAATACAGCAAACCAAAATTCCCAAAAAACCAAAAAGCAATAAAGGGGCTTTTGTATTTTTCATCTTTTATTCCTTGTCACATAAATCAATCCAAGAAGTCCAAACATAATACCCAACATGACATAAACCAAATAATGCACATAGTCCTGTACTCCACTCCGATCCACAATCAAATTTTCCTCGAGCACAACACCAAAATGCGACGCAATTTCATCGGCAAGCTGGGCATAACCATTTAGAATAGCTGCAGAAATTTTTGAAGAATTCATTTCTTTGTCTTGTGTTAGGATCGGAACCATAAAGCGAGAAATAATTTCTCCACGATCAATCCCCAAATCCGGATTCATAACAATATCAATCTTGCGACTCTCTTTGAAAAAGAAAATCACTCCATAAGGAGAAGCTAGTGAATCTAAAAAAGATTTTTTCCACAAACTTCTTTCTTCTTTTGAAGTCTCCCCAATGGCATCAACAGCAACAACATAGAGAGAGAATCCTGTTTTTTGCTTTAGTTCAGAAGAAAGCTTCTGGACAAAATCTTGACTTTTATCGACAATAAGACCATTGGGGTTATAAAGAACAAAATGACTTTTTGCAAAAAGAAGAGTATGAAAGCTAGCCATAAAGACTAGCCACACAATTTGTTTCATCAATTCAATGTCAAAAGAAAATCAGGAATAAAGGGCAATGAAATTGCCATCACAATCAAAGCCAAAACTAGACCAAATAAAATTTTTTCCAAAGGTGTTGCTTTCATTTTTGCTCCTTTTTTTGCAATTGATAGAATTGCTTATTATCAGGATTCTTGGGTTGAATCGCCTGAAAATCCAAAGTGTAAAATTGAGTTGCTTGACTTCTTTGTGTTTTCAAAGCTTGAGATCCAAGTCCAAAAACTACACCTAACAACACCAAAACCAACAACAAAAGTCCCAAGATTCCATTTAATCCAAACATTTTATCCACAACACTCTCCTTAATTGAGATCTTCTAAAGATTCAATATAGGCTGATAAGGCCTTGATTTGAACTTCATTAAATTGAGCAAACTTAAAAGAAGGCATACGACCAATTTCCCCATGCTTTCCATTCTCTAAAACATAAGATAGAAATTTGCTTGTCCCATAAGTACTCAAATCCGGAGCGCTTCCATCCATCCCCTTTCCATCTTCACCATGGCAAGCTGTACATCCAGCAGTATTGAACACCTCTTTTCCTTTTGCAACATCTGCGGGATATTTTGTATTTTTAACCTCAGAGATTTCACCCATAACATATGCAGCAACAGCTTTTGCATCCGCCTCGCTTAGTTCCACAGGAGGCATTTCACCAAGAGGAAACCCTAAGCCCTTTGATCCATATTTAATTGTATGCAAAATCCCCTCTTCTTTACCCCAGTGTGTCAAATTTTGTGCTTTACCTTGCATTCCATCTGCAGTTACACCATGACACTGAGAGCATTGCACCAAAAACATGCTCTCTCCCATTGCTACAAGATCATTTTGAGATAGGTTTTCCCATTTCTTCTGATACTTCTCATTATAAGCCGCTACTTCTTGATTGTATTGACCAATTTGTGAAAACGAATTAAGTGGATACCCAACAAAGATGTACCAAAATCCCCATATCATCACAAACATAAAGCAAATTCCCCAACCAAAAGGAACATTGTTTTTGAACTTACCAATTCCGTCCCACTCTTCTCCAGAAAGCTCCCCTTTTGGATTTGATGTTTTCATTTTATTAATATAAAAATTGCTTACAAATGCAGTCAAACCCAAAATCACAACCGCGCCAATCGCCGAAATCAGATTAATCGGATCGCTCAAATTAAACCATTGCATTTCACTTCTCCCTCTTATCTTTTCTCAATCACTTCATCATTCATCGAATCATCCAATGCCAAACGCGAATATTTTTCATAATCTCTTTCCCCTCTTGCCTCGCTTCTATACATAGACAAAATATAGCCATAAAGACAAAGGCATAAAATAATCGTGATAATCAAGTAGGCATTCTTTTGAATCAGCGTCAAAGTTTCTATTTCCATTTTATTCCCCTTTTGGCGCCATTCTTGATTGCCCCAAACTATTTAAATACGCAATCAAAGCAACAATTTTTTTAATCTCACCCTTTTGGAAAGCCTCTTTTACCTGCTCATTTTTCATATCCGCAACAATTTTTTCTGCCTCTTGATAAAACAATTCTTTGGCCATTTGGATATCACCTAGCTTCACACCACCCTCTATATCATAAGGAACAGCAAAAACCACTTTTTGTGTATAGGCTTCTGCATAGGCTGTTTCAAAGTCTGCATTATTTTTATATAAATGCTTATAGGCAGGCATAATAGATCCAGGCACAACACTTGTTGGATCCCACATATGATAATCATGCCAATCTGTACTTCTATTGTCCCCTACACGGTGCAAATCAGGCCCAGTTCTTTTAGAACCCCACAAGAATGGACGATCATATGCATATTCTCCACTCAAACTATAAGGACCATATCGATCCGTTTCTGCCTTAAATGGTCGCACCAATTGAGAATGACAGTTGTAACACCCCTCTTCAATATATACCTGTCTTCCAGCTGTTTCAAGCACACTATAGGGCCTCAAACCCTCTAGCGGTCTTGCTGTTTTTGCAAAACCAGGAAGAATTTCCACAAGACCCGCGATTGAAAACACAAACACAAAAGCTAATGAGAAAAAGAAAGGATTTCTTTCTAACCAACCAAACATAATTCCTCCTTAAGATGCCATTGGTGTAGCATATTTAGGCTCTTCTTCCAAAAGCCTTCCAGCAGTCATCGTCATCAAAATATTGTAAATAAACATAACAAAGCCGATCAAATACATCAAACCACCAATTCCTCTGATGATATAGTAGGGAATAAGAGCCAAAACAGTATCGATAAACTGATAGCTCAAAACACCATATTCATCTGTATCTCTCCACATCATTCCTTGAGTGATTCCAGAAATCCACATACTTGAGAAATAAAGAATAATACCGATTGTCATCACCCAAAACTGCGCATCAATAATTTTCTTAGAATAAATTTCTCGCTTGAAAATTCTTGGAACCATATGGTAAGTCCCAGCAATAATCATAAATCCAACCCATCCAAGTGCGGCATCATGAACATGCCCAATAATCCAATCTGTAAAGTGTGCAAGAGCATTGACAGATTTGATAGATTGAATAGGCCCCTCAAGGGTTGTAAATAAATAAAACGTAGATGCCAATACCATAAATTTGATAATTGGAGATTCTCTTAATTGATGCCATTGACCCCTCATTGTCAAAAGCATATTGATCCCTGTACCCCAAGAAGGCAAAATCAAAATCACAGAAAATACAGATCCAAGAGTTTGCACCCAATCAGGTGTTGTTGAATAAATCAAATGGTGACCGCCAGCCCAAATATAAACAAACATCAATGCCCAAAATGAAAAGAGCGTTAGTTTATAAGAGAATATAGGCTGACCAGATTCTTTAGGAAGAAAATAATAAATAAGCCCAATAATTCCTGTCGTAAAAACAAAAGCCACGGCATTGTGCCCCCACCACCACTGAATCATCGCATCATTTGTTCCAGAATAAAGCGAAATAGAATGCCAAACACTTCCCACTCCAGAAATCAAATAAGTAGGTACAGAAAGATTGTTGAAAATATAAAGTGTCGCTATTCCAATAAATGTTGCAATAAAATACCAAAGAGAGGCATAAATTGTTTTTTCTCTTCTTACACCCATACTACCAAAAAGACTGATCCCCCAAAGAACCCAAGTGATCACAACCAAAAAGTCAATAGGCCAAATTAACTCAGCATATTCCTTTGACTGTGTCAATCCTCCAAGAAGAGTAATGACAGCTAGAATCATCACAACTATATAGGTTGCAAAATGTGCATACCCGACAAATTTCAAAAAGGGATGCTCAGCATAAGAAATTTTCAACACCCTTTGTCCAAAATAATACCATCCTGCCCAAATACCGCTTAAAGTAAAGCCATAAATGACACCATTTGTATGCAAAGGTCTCAATCGACCAAAAGTTCCATATTCGCTTGCCAAATAGTTAAGACTTGGGAATGCCATCTGAAAAGCAATCACAACGCCCACTAGCAACGCTATAGCTCCAAACAAGAGAGTTGTAAATACAAACAACTTGGCAATAGAATAATCATATTCAATGCTTTTTTGCATCATTATTTCCTCCTTTAGATCACCCCCAATATTTAAAAAATGATTATACACCTTTGATGCAAAAAAGTTTGGTAATCATTTACTTCTTTATGTTTTTGTCCCTTCAAAGAAAGCTCTCATCTCTTGCTCATCAATTCCACCCTTCCAAAGAAGATAGAAGTTTTTTCTCAATCGTTTTGGAATCTTATTTTTGCGTGCCATATCGCGAAATCCCTCATCCATCACACACTGAACCTTAGGGGCAACGAAAATCTTCTCATCATTGCATTCAATAACCAACCGATGCACTTCGCAAGAAAATTGACACTTGATGATTTCCTGCTTCTGTCTCGATGAAAGCACATATCCCATTTTTTTGCATTCCAAATCTACTCTATGCAAATCCTGTGCCTCTCCTGTGCGCGTAAAAGATCGAATATCTCCTAGATTCTTCACCTCAACATCAGGATAGAGTCTATTTTTTTCTTCTCGCAAATATTCAAAGCTTGACCTAATTCCATGAGCGTTCTGCATAAGAAATGCTGACAATTTGCGGAATCTATTACGTAAAAAAGTATCATCTTGGTTGCTCTCATCCTCAAAAAATTTGATTTTTTGTTGCAAACAAAAGCGATGAAGTTCTTCTTTGCTGACATCCAAAAGAGGGCGAAAAACATCAATCCCCGAAATCTCTTCACAAAATGAGAAGCCCAGAAGCACATTTAGTCCTGCACCCTTTTGCAATTGCATCAGCAACCATTCAATCCGATCATTTAACTGATGAGCCAGAATCAAACCACGATATTTATGCTCTAGCACTACTTTTTTAAAAAAATCAAAACGCACTTTGCGCGCTTGAGATTCGAAGTTATGATCCAACTTTGGAGCATTCAAAACAAAAATCTGCTTCCCATATTTTTGAGCCAATTGCTGAGCATACAGCACCTCCTCTTTGCTCTGCTCTCTCACCCCATAATCCACAATTGCTATATCAAAATTTATCCCCTCATCCCTCAGCAAAAAAAAGAGTGCACAACTATCAACCCCTCCAGAAAAGCCTAATAGAAATTTTTGATTCCTTGGAAGTTCTAAAATCTTATGAAGCACATCTATCCCTATCGAAGTTTTTGTAATTTTATCTATAATGCAATGATTCTTAAAAATAAAGGAGAAAAAATGACTTATCCAAAAGCAATCGGACCTTATAGCGCATATAGAGAATCAGGAGATTTGATCTTCATCTCAGGACAACTCCCCCTTGATCCTACAACAATGGAATTTGCAAGCACTGATATCAAAGGACAAACACACCAATCCCTAAGCAACATTCAAGCCATCTTAAAAGAATTGGGACTTCAAATGGATTGCGTGATCAAAACAACAGTTTTGCTTGCAGATATTGCTGATTTTGCCGAAATGAATGAAGTATATGCGACATTCTTCTCTGCTCCTTATCCTGCAAGAAGTGCATTTGCAGTCAAAGATTTACCCAAGGGTGCAAAAGTCGAGATTGAAGTCATCGCTTCAAAAAAATAAAAAAAAAGGGGGGGGGGATATAAATTGGTGGAGCTGTGGGGGATCGAACCCCAGTCCAAAAACCAAACCCACAAAAACCTCTACATGCTTAGTCGGAATTGAAAATTCTTAAATAGAGAGACTCAATCCCCAAAAATACTCTCTATCGCAACCTATGATCTTAATCTATATCCCTAGGTTCAATATAGAAGCAGCTAGCAGAAATGACGATCAAATAAGCTAGCTAGCATGACTTATCCGATCGGCTCCGAAGAGTAGATTAAACTTACGCGACTTTTGCGTAAGCTGGAGCGTAATTTGTATTGTTTGCGTTTAATTTTAAAAGGCAGGATTACGGAATGCCATCCGACATGCAGTTTAAGCGGTTTGACTCCTGTCGAAAGCCAAGTCAGCCCCGATAAACAATTAAATTATAATCCAAATCTCTCAATGTATCAACATAACCATTTTAGAATTACTGACAATTGACACATTCCACACTGCGATCCATAATCTGCTCTTGCGCATCTGGACTTTGACTTCTGAGATAATAAGTAGATTTAAGCCCCAACTTCCAAGCAAGCATATAAATATCATTAAGAAGCTTCCCGCTTGCTTTATCTAAACGCATAAAGATATTGACACTTTGTCCTTGATCGATCCATTTTTGTCGAACAGCAGCAGCCCTTACAAGATCCATTTGATCTAGATCATATGCACTGACATAATAATTCCACGTTTCAAGATTGAGGTTGGGGACAACCACAGGCACAAGTCCTGAGAGATTCTCTTCAAACCATTTGCGCTTATAAACAGGCTCTATTGTTTGAGTTGTGCCAACAAGGATAGAGATCGAACTTGTAGGAGCAATCGCCATAAGATAGCCATTTCTCATCCCTTGAGTCTTGACTTTCCCACGCAATGATTCCCAATCACAAGAACTACCAAAAAGCCCTCCACGATCAACAAGCTTGAGTGCTTCTTTGTTGGCTACATCGATAGGAAAAATCCCCTTGCTCCAATTTGAATTTGCAAATTGCGGATAGATTCCTTTCTCTTTTGCCAAATCAGAGCTTGCAGAGATTGCACTAAAGCTAATCATCTCCATCACTTCATCAATTTTTTCAAGATGCTCTTGACTGCCCCAAGCAATTTTTGCGCTTGCAAGCATTTCAGCCTCACCCATCACCCCCAAACCAATCGCACGATTTTGGGCATTGGTAACACGCACTTTGCGGTTAGGATAAAAATTGAGATCAATAACATTATCTAAGATTCTTACCGCTATGGGTACAACTCGCTCAATATCTTCTTGCGTATTGATTTTGCTCAAGTTAATGCTTGCAAGATTGCATACAGCCGTCAATCCATCATATTGGATCTTTTGAGCAATAAAGATTTTTTTTCCATTGAGCGAATCAATACTTGTCAGCTTGTTGGCTCGCTTTGTGATTCCCTTATCTGTCGTAACTTCTTCAAATTCTCCAAATTCTTGCTTACTTCCATCTTCAAATTCCACCTCTACGCGATAAATGCTTGGCTCTGTGTTTTGGAAAATTTCTGTACATAGATTGGAGCTTCTGATAATTCCTGCGTGTTTATTGGGATTGGCCCGATTGGCACTGTCTTTAAATGCCAAAAATGGAAGACCTGATTCAAAATAATTTGTCAAAATCTTTTTCCATAATTCTTTGGCAGAAATATGTTCTTTAAGGACATTGGGATTATTTTCATATTCAATATATTTTGCCTCAAACTCTTCACCATAAAGCTCTGTCAGCTCTGGACACTCATAAGGATCAAATAGCGTCCATTGTGCATTTTCCTCCACACGTTTCATAAAAAGATCGCATATCCATATTGCAGGAAAAAGGTCATGTGTTCGCCTTCTCTCCTCTCCGCTATTTTTTCTCAAATCAATAAAATCATTGATGTCTGTATGCCATACCTCTAAATAAGTTGCGATTGCCCCTTTTCTTGTGCCAAGCTGATCTACAGCAATCGCTACATCATTGGCAATCTTTAAAAATGGCACAACTCCCCCTGCGGCATTTTTATGTCCATCTATAAAGCTTCCAAGCCCCCTTACTTTGCTGAAATCCCAGCCAATTCCTCCGCCATACTTACTCAATAATGCCATCTCTTTATAAGCATCAAAGATTCCCTCTATATTATCTGGTGTGCTTCCGATATAGCAAGAGCTTAATTGATGACGTGTTGTTCTACCATTGGCAAGGGTAGGAGTAGCTGTCACGACTTCAAATTTTGAAATCACATCATAAAACTGAATAGCCCATTGATTTGGATCTTGTTCATTTTGAGCCAAAAACATTGCCAATGCCATAAACATTTGCTGTGGAAGCTCAATGGGGCGATTTTCTCTATCTTTTAACAAATAGCGATCATAAAGTGTTTTGATCCCCAAGTAGTTAAATTGCAGATCGCGTTTTGGATCAATATGAGAATTCAATAAATCCAAATCAAATTTTTCTTTAAACCCTTTGAGAATCTTTCCCTCGCTCTCTCCCTTCTCAAAATAATCCCTCAAATGCTTATATCCCGTAAATCCGCTAACTTTATGATAAAGGTCATAGAGAAATAGTCTTGCTGCGACAAAAGTCCAGTTGGGTCGATCAACATCAATTTTATCTACTGCAGTTTTAATCAATGTTTGTTGAATCTCTTCTGTTGTGATTTGATCACGAAAATGGATTTTAGCATCGACCTCTAGCTCACTTTGGCTGACTCCCTCCAACCCCTCTACAGCCTCATTGGTGTATTTTTGAATTTTTGTAATATCTAGAGTTTCTACTCTTCCACTTCGTTTAATCACAGTCAACATTTCCTATCCTTTATCTAATTTCTACAAATTGTTCTTTTTTGATTCTGAATTTCGGAGCTGGCTCATTTACACGATAACCAAACGCTACAAGCAAGGCTATACGCTCCTCTTGCGGTTCAATTCCCAAAGCCCCCTCAACTTCTTCTCTCATAAACCCTTCAATGCAACAAGAATCAATTCCTAAATATGCCGCGCAATTCACCATTGAGCTTGCCATCAAATAAGCTTGCTTCATACTCCAATCTTCAAGTTCTCTACGAGTTTGAAAACTTTTTTCTTGAAAACTTTTCAAGCGATCCATAAAACGCTCATCAAGTCCTCGTCTTTGCATATAATCCAAAATATACTTAGAAGGAGCAATAATATCTTTCACCTTTGATTTAAAGATCACAAGCTCACTGCAAGTGGGAATCTGCTTTTGATTCCAACACAAAGGCTGAAGTTCCTCTTTAAGCTTTTGAGACTGCACAACAAGCAAGCGTGTATGCTCTAGGCCAAAAGAACTTGGGGTAAGTCTCCCAGCCTCTAAAATCTGATCTAACTGCTCTTTTGGAATCTTACGCGCCTCATCAAAAACTTTGCACGCATGCGCAAACTCCATCGCCTCCAAAAATTTCATCTTCCCTCCCTATTTCTTCGTCATTCTTTTGCGTTGCGTAGGATCAAGATATTTTTTGCGGATTCTGATGTTAAGCGGTGTGATCTCCAAAATCTCATCATCTTCAATCCACTCTAGTGCTCTTTCAAGAGTAAGCTCTCTTGGTGGCACAAGCTTAATAGCATCATCACTCCCGCTTGCACGCATATTGGTCAAGTGCTTTGATTTGATAGGATTGACATCCAAATCATTATCACGACTATGCTCACCAATCACCATCCCCACATAAACCTTAGTTTGAGGAGCGATAAATAACACACCTCTCTCTTGGATATTAAAAAGAGAAAACGCTGTTGCATCACCATTTTCCATTGAGATTAATGCCCCATTGCTACGACTTTCAACACTCCCGCTAAATGGGCGAAACTCCAAGAAAGAATGATTCATCACTCCTTCTCCCTTGGTATCTGTCAAAAACTCACTTCTATATCCAATTAATCCTCTTGCAGGGATCTCAAACTCCAAGCGAGTATAACCATCCCCCATCGGATTCATTGCCTTCATCTCAGCCTTGCGTCGTCCAAGCTTTTCAATAATCGCGCCACTAAAATCTTGTGGAGTATCAATCACAAGATGCTCAAAGGGTTCCATCTTCACACCATTTTCTTCTTTGACAATCACTTCAGGGCGAGAGATAGAAAACTCAAATCCCTCTCTTCTTAAATTTTCTGCCAAAATTGTGATTTGGAGCTCCCCTCTTCCACTGACCTTGAATTTCCCCTCGCCCATTTCCTCACAACGCATTGCGATATTGGTTTGCATCTCTTTAAGCAATCTATCTTTAATTTTATTGGCTGTGACATGCTTGCCTTCAAGTCCAGCCAAAGGAGAATCATTGACAGCAAAATAAACACTCATTGTTGGTTCTTCTAAATGCATAGGATCTAGAGGCATTGGATTGCTTGGATCTACAAGAGAATCTCCCACATCAATTGCATTAAACCCAGCAACAGCGACAATATCTCCAGCCTCTGCATGCTCAATCTCTGTCCTTGCAAGGCCCAAAAATCCAATTAGCTTAGTAATTCTGCCATTTTCCTTGCTCCCATCCCCTTTAGCTAGCATAACAGTCTCCCCTTTTTTGACACGTCCATTGAATACTCGTGCAATCCCAATCTTTCCAACATAATTATCATAATCAAGAGTAAAAATTTGCATCTGCAAAGGATTTTCACTAGACCCTTGAGGAGCGGGAACATGCTCCAAAATCGCCTCAAACAATGGCTCAAGGTTTTTCTTCTCATCATCAAGATTTCTAATTGCATAGCCATCACGTGCTGCGGCATAAACCACAGGAAAGTCAAGCTGAGAATCATTGGCATCCATTGCCACAAAAAGATCAAATACCTCATCTACAACTCGATCAGGCTCTGCAGCAGGCTTATCGATCTTATTCACAACCACAATAGGACGGATTCCAAAGCTTAAAGCCTTCTTGACCACAAACTTTGTCTGAGGCATAACTCCTTCTTGCGCATCTACAAGGAGCAACACGCCATCTACCATCTTAAGTACTCGCTCAACTTCTCCTCCAAAATCAGCGTGCCCTGGAGTATCAATAATATTGATTTTTGTCCCTTTATAATGAATGGCTGTATTCTTAGAAAGAATAGTGATTCCTCTCTCCCTTTCTAAGTCATTACTATCCATCACTCGCTCATCGACTTGTTCATGAGAACTAAAAGTCCCTGATTGGCTCAAAAGCCCATCTACAAGCGTTGTTTTACCATGATCAACATGTGCGATTACTGCGATATTTCTAATATTTTGCATAAGTCTCCGATGTATAAATTGGGATGATTTTTTTGATTTTTAAAGTGAAATTTTAATCAAAAATCTAAGAGATGACGAGATTATTTACACCAAAAAAAGTCCTCATTATTTTTACCACTTTTTCTCTCTAAAAAATCCTAAAAACACCTTTGGGAATAATCTTTGCTTTGAAGTTCTAAAAATCTAATTGATTGTCAAAATCACTGAAGGACAAATATGACTTCTAACTCATTGCAAATTTCTGTTTTGCCTCAAGCCAAAAACAGCAAAAAAACAACAAGAGCCAAATCTCCGCTTTCCTTATCCATATTGCCCACTACAGAATCAAATAAAAAGCCCAAAACAAAAATTCCGCCCACAGATTTTGCCAATATCTTATTATCTGCCTCCACAACCCAAACACAACAAGCAAAAACAGATTCCAAAAACCCCTCCCCTCTCCCAAATGCAGCAGAAATCTCACGCACACAACGCTCCAAGAAAATCAAACTCATCTCTTCATCACTTTCACAAAAACCCTCTCTGACACAAAATCAGCCAGAAGTTCAAAAAAAACTCTCTCAAATCTCACAAAACAATTTACGCGAAGCCCTCTTGTCTAAAAATGTACAAACCCTTCCCTCAAAACAACCCAAACAAAAAACACTAGGAGATCTTCAAAAAATTGCAAATGATCACCAACTCAATCTCGCCAAACTCGAAATCTCCACTCAACCAGAAATAAAAACACGTAAAAAACAAGACATCTTGCAATCCCCACAACAAGTTCCTCTACCCACCAAGCAAAAAGAACGCATTGTCTTGCAAGATACATCACCTCAAAACACGCAAAAAACAAGAAAAATGCGCAGAGATTTATCTTCAATCAAACAAACCCAAACCACTCCCTCTTCCCAACAAAACCTAGTTTCTAATCAGCCCTCCCCTCAGCATTCTCTTTCGAGCCCTCAAGCCCCTCTGCTTGCACTCAAAGAATCTGCACTCACAGATTTATTGACACAAAAACCCCAAGCAGAAGCTCTCAAGCTCGAAGAGAAAACAACAGAAGAAAAAAAGAGTGATAAAGTGCAAGATTTTTTGACCCTTGATCCCAAAAAAGAAACACAATTTAAAATCGCACAAAGCAAAGAAACGCTCTCTCACTTTACTCAGCGCATAAAAGAAGAGATTGCCAACTACAAACCTCCATTTACAAAACTTTCAATGGACCTCAACCCCCAAGAGCTTGGCAAACTTGAAGTCACAATCACCAAAAAAGGCAAAGATCTTCAAATCCAAATCAATGCCAATAATCAAAATGCACTGCAAGCCTTTATTCAAAATCAAAGTGAATTTAAAGCCACGCTTGCCAATGCTGGATTTGGCAATATAGAGCTTAATTTCTCTGGGGGAGATTCTCAAGGACAACAGAAAAGACAAGAGGATCAAAATCAAAAAGGGAACAAAAATAGCTTAGACAACTTCCAAGATGCTCCATTAGCTACATCAATGGAAATCAATATGGTGCAATACGCATAAAAAAAGGATTTTTATGACAGAAATAATCTCAAAAACCCCTAGCACGACCTCGGCTCCCTCCAAAGAGGAAACTCCGATTCAAACCAAAAAACCTCTTGAAAAACCAAACACTCTAGCCAAACTCACTGGTCAAGACATCAAAGAGGCCGAAAAAAAGAAAAATCAACGCAATATCAATGAGCTTGATAATGATGCATTTATGAAGCTCTTTTTGGAACAGCTCAAAAATCAAGATCCAACTGCACCTATGGAGACAGATAAAATCATTACCCAAACAGCACAACTTACGCAAGTGGAGATGATGGAGCAAAACAAAAAAACAATGCTAGAAGTAGCAGATGCGATGAAATCCACAAAAGAGGTCAATGAAGAGCTCAAAAAGTTTCAAGAAGCATTCAAAGAAAGTCTAGAAGGACTTAATCAGGGTATGGGAAAAAGTGCTACAGCAAGCGATACAATGACACAAATGTCTGCTTTTAATACTGTGGCAATGATTGGAAAGATTGCTGAAACAGATATCTTTGGAATCACTTTAGATAAAGAAGGAAAGGCTGATTTTAGTCTTTATTTTGATGAGGCCATTGATGCTTCTAAGGGGCATCCTAGTATCAATATTTTTGATGGAAAAAACAATCTTGTGGCAAGCATCGATCTTAAAGACAAAAATGGAGAAAAGGGATATATCAACTTTAGCTGGGATGGAAAACAAAAAAATGGCAAAAACGCTCCAAGCGGAACTTACACCATCAAAGCAGAATACAACCTCAATGAATCTAGTGGAGAATATCACCAAGCACGCATAGGAAGAGGAGAGGTTCAAAGCGTCATTTTCAAAGAGGGGAAACCTATGCTTCGTATGGGTGAGCTGATCGTTCCCATCCAATCAGCCCTTGAATTTTATGAAAAGAGCTCATCATGAACAATACAATCCTAAACTCTTATAGCGGAATCAAAACTCACCAATTTGGACTTGATAGTGTTTCAAACAACATCGCCAATGTCAATACAGTTGGCTTCAGAGAAAGTCGTCCAGAATTTGAAACACTCTTTGCGCCAAAAACTTCTAGCAATGGCCCAACAAGCAATGAAATCAATATGGGAGCAACAGCAGCTTCAAATGCAATCTCTACACAAAATGGAAGTTATAAGCTCAGCGATGGAGAATTTGATTTGGCCTATCAAGGAAAGGGTTGGTTTGTTGTAGGAGAAAACAAAGAGGGAGAAATGGAAGTCAAAAAAGATAGCTTCTCCCAAAAACAAGAAAATTTTTTTACGCGTGATGGAAATTTTGGCAAAGATGCGCAAGGCTATCTTGTCAATTCAAGAGGATATTATGTGTATGGCGTCAATCTTGGGAAGATTCAAAATGGGGTTTTTATCTCTTCCCCTCAAGATGACGAACAAAATCTAGCATCTGAAAAACTCTCTCCTTTGCGTATTCCACAAGATCTGCATTGCAAACCTGCACAGACTACAAAAGTGCAAGCAAGCATCAATCTCAACAAAACCCAAAACCCCAAAAACGCTTATGATGCATTTGTTGTCGATGGAAAACTTGATGAGAAAAAAATACTTGATGCGGATGTCAATATCTTTTTTGCCAATCAAAAATCCCTTGATTCTCAAATCAACAATGAAGCAAAGATCACCCTCACTAGCAATGATGGAAAACAGCAAACTTATACTTTTTATTATGGAGAAGGAAAAGAAAATTCCTTTCGAACCCTAGGAGAGCTTAAATCTCTCATCAAAGAAAAAACAGGTCTTGATCTCAATATCGCCACACAAAACACAGATTCTAAAACGCCCTCTTTGGCTGTGGAGCTCTCAAGCCCTAATTTTGCACAACCTGATATCCAAACTGATGGAAGCTTTTTTGAAGCATTGGGAATGAACACTAAAAGAGAGCAACAAATGGCGACTGTTTCTCCTTATACCCCCAATCAATCTTATGCTCCCAATGAACTTGTTTCTTATCTTGGAATCACATTCAAAAAAATCAATCAAGCAGGAAACTCAAATCCTCTTGAAAGCCCGAAAGATTGGGAAATTGTAGGTACAAACAATGTCAAAAATTTTGATGAAAACAAAACTTACAGCGCAGGAGATGTGGTCAAAAAAGATGGAAGTGTTTATCTTATGGATGACAAAAATCAATTTTTAAAAATCAGCGATGAAAAAACATTCCAATATCCTACATACAACCCCCAAGAACAATATGGAAAAAACACCTTTGTCCAATTTGAAAACAAACTCTATGAACGCATAGGCGAAACAGGGAATTCCAATCCCGCACAAGATCCAGAAGGATGGCAAGAAATCTCTCTTGGGAAGATTCTGAGCAAATCTCTTGAGGTCCCCCATTTTACGAGCAATATTGATATTTATGATGAAAATGGGAAAAAATATCATCTCATTAGCCAATACAATCTTGTAGAGGGCTTTAACACCACAGATCAAAAAAACCAAAAATGGGAAGTTAAAACCTATATCCAAGATATAGAAAGCAAAAATCGTTTGGGAGATGAAGTGACACATTTTATCTCCTTTGATCAAGACAACCAACCCACCGCTCAAACCGCAGAGATAGACTTCAAAGGCAAAAAAATCGCCTATGATATAGCCGGAACAGAAAAAGAAAAAAGCTCTGATGAGCTCTATAGCGAATCAAGGGTTGTTTCATCTTCGCAAAATGGCTACCCTGATGGTCTGCTTGAGCAAACAAGCATCAATGAAAATGGGGTGATCTTCCTCAAATTTAGCAATGGCAAGCAAGAAGCGATGGGGAGAATTGGGGTTGTCGCCTTTGTCAATGATCAGGGACTAAGCAAAATGGGAGGGAATCTCTTTGGACTTGAGAGCACTCTTATAGGAGGAGAAAAGCATTTAAAAAGCGGTAATCCTATCCTTGGCTGGAACGAATCAGGCAAGCTTACAATGGGCAATATCAAACAGGGCTATCTTGAGACAAGCAATGTCAATGTCGGAAATGCTTTGACTGAACTCATCTTGATGCAAAGGGGATATTCAATGAATGCCAAAAGCTTCACCACAGGTGATGAACTCATCAAAGAGGCCATTAATCTCAAAAAATAATGGCCCTCTTCTAACTTAGAGCCTAGAAACGATAGCTATATCCAAAACTTACATAGCTTGTTTCTAAAAATTGAGTGGAGAGGTAAATATCATCTGGAGCCAATTCAAATGGTTTGTTTTTTCCTGTATTGCTTCCAAACTTCAATAAACCTCCAAAGCGATAATTGATCCCAAATTGATGATGTCCATAATAATAATGAAGCCCAATTTGTGGATAAAACTGATGCGCCATCAAATCTGCATAGTGCACAGAGTGAGCATCAGGCAACAATTGCCCATTGCTTGAAAAAATATTTTCTTGATTGTCTTGACTTAAAAAATAGCTAAAGCGATAGCTCGCACCAAGACTTAAGCCCAAAGCATGCTTTTCTTTCTCCCAAAAATCCCACAAAAAATTGATATCCAACCCAGCACGAATAGGCAAAAATTGAGTTTTATAATAATGGCCACTCTGTCCGTTTTTGGCAAAAACAGGATTTTCATTTTTGATAGGAAGCCCTGCCCCAGCATAGATTCCCAAATTGATCCCATAAGCTTTTGCAACTCCCAATGCTTCTTTGTCAAAATAATGCTGATATCCTAGCTTGATCCCCCCATCAAAAGACAAATGCGACTTCTGAGAAGTTTCATTTTTAAACTCATTTGCAGAAAGATGACTTGCAAAAGACAACGTGCTTTGACCTAGATTCCCTTCTAAGCCAAGAAAGAAGCCACTTTTATCCTGCGCAGAGAGATTGCTCAAAGAAAAAATAATACAAGATAATGCATAAAAAGAGGTTTTCCCCAAAGAATGGGTAAGAGAATGTATTTTCATATTGTTTTCCTTTTTCAAAATCAAAGGAGTATTAAAACACAAAAACATCAAAATTTTTCATTTTAGTTTTAAGCGCTAAGATCAAAAATAGATTAAATTTAATTTTCCAATATCTCTATTTAGGCCTAAACTCAAAATATGTCACCTCTGCCCTCACCCCTACCCTCATAGGAGGACCCCAAAAACCGCTACCACGATTGACATAAATCTGTGTATTGTTTGAATGCTGATATAGCCCCGCAAGATAAGGCTGATCTAATCTCACTAAAAGATTAAAAGGAAAGATTTGTCCCCCATGGGTATGCCCACTCAAAATCAAATCAATTTTTTGATCTAGCTGAATTGTAAAAGCAAATTTAGGTTGATGTGCCAACAAAATCGTAGGCAAATTCTCCTTTTGATTCTTTAATGCCAACTCCAAATCAGGCTCCAAATCACCAAATCGCTTCCCAAATAAATCATTAACACCCACAAGATTGACTAGCTCCTCTTGCCCTCGTTTTAAGATAATGCCCTTATTATCTAAGACACAAAAACCGCACCGCCTTATTTCTTCCAAAACCTCATAAACATGATGAAAATATTCATGATTCCCAAGCACATAATATACCCCCAAAGGAGCCCTTAAATGCTTCAGCTCATCTAAAGCCTCTTGAATCTTATCAATGCGTGCATCAACAATATCCCCTGTCAAAACAATCACATCTGGATGAAGTGCTAAGATTTCTTGGACGATGACCTTCACGCGCTCTGCATCAATCAACCCTCCAATATGCAAATCACTGATTTGCACCATTGAAAAAGGAGATTTGAGACCCTCAAGAGAAAGTTTGACTTTTCTAACTTCAGGCCTCATCATCCCCTCATATAGTCCCCATCCACCATATCCCAAAGCTAACGCCCCCACAGAAAGATCAAGCCCTCGCTTTAAGCTATCCCTACGCTTGCTATCCAAAAGCAAACACGCCATCAACAGGACTCGATATACAATCGCGCACACAAAAAGAATAAAACAAAACCCCACGCTCACAGAAAGCCAAGCATGAATTCTATAAGGAACCAACTCTTGATATCTTCCCAAAAAATATAAAAGCAAAACACCAAAATTAGCAACAAGAACCCACCTCACTCTCTTTACCCACTCTTTTGAAAGTAAAGACTTAAGCAACCATTGATAGATCGCCCAATGCATCAAGGCAAATACAGTCAAAGCCAAACAATAAAAAAGATACTTTTCCAATCAGACAATCACCTTTCTAAAACGTTCAAATCCCTCCAAAATTTCCTCTCTAGAGATTGTCAATGGAGGCAAAAATCTCACAATATTTTTCCCTGCCCTAAGCACAATTACTCCAGATTCCAAAGCTTGATTGATCACCTCCCTTTGGATTTGCGCATCTCTAGCCTCTAGCCCCACCATTAAGCCTACTCCCACTTTTTTGATAAATTTTTGAGAATCTCTTAAGCACTCTTCTAGCTTATGATCAAAAAGCTCAATACGTTCCTGCAATGCTCCACTTGCCTTTTCTTCTTCCAAGATCTCAAGCACACATTGAGATGCGCTCGTGCTCAAAAAATTTCCCCCAAAAGTGCTCCCATGATCACCTGCTTGAAATAAGTCTTTGTGTTTGCTCATCACAGCTCCAATTGGCACTCCTCCCCCAATCCCTTTAGCCAAGGCAATCACATCAGGAGAGATTCCATAAAGATGGCTTGCCAAAAACTCTCCACTACGATAGGCTCCGCTCTGCACCTCATCAATCATCAACAAAATCTCTTTATTCCTCAAGTGCTTCTCAAGTTTTTGAACTTCTTCTTTGGGCAAAGCATAAATCCCGCCCTCTCCTTGGATAAGCTCAATCATCACAGCACATGTTTCATCATCAATCTTTGCATACACATCTTGAAGAGATTGAGCGATCACAAACCCATCAGGAAAAGGAGAGAAAAAACGATGATAGCTCTCCTGTCCTGTAGCTTTCAATGTCGCAAGGGTGCGTCCATGGAAACTTGAAGCAAGCGTAATGATCTTATAGCGTTTTTTGGAGAAATTGACCTCGCCATATTTGCGTGCAAGCTTGATCATTCCCTCATTGGCTTCTGCACCAGAATTGGCAAAAAATACATTCATATCATACCCACTCAGCTCAACAAGCTTTTTGGCAAGCAAGGCTTGTTGAGGGATCAAATACAAATTGGAAGTATGAAGAAGTTTGTGCGTCTGATCTGCTAAGACTTTGGACAATCTCTGATTCCCATATCCCACACTATTGACACCAATCCCACTCCCAAAATCAATATAATCTCTCCCCTGAAGATCATATAATCTTGCCCCCTCTCCTCTTTCAAATGCAATCTGCATTCTTCCATATGTAGGCATCACATATGTAGAATCAATCTCTTTTACTTCCTCCAAAGTCATCGCTATACTCCTTAGTTTTAATATAATGTGATGATTCTATCTTAAAGGAGAGCAATGAAGATTCTCAAAAAGCCCTTTGGCGCTTATGAAACCAATTGTTATATTCTCTCACTTGATTGTGGAGAAATCATCATTGATGCGGGGATGGGGGCAAGCCATTGGATAGAACAGGAGTGCAAGAATCCCTTAGCGATTTTATGTACTCACGGGCATTTTGATCATATTTGGGACAATGCCAAAGTCAAATCCCTCTTCCCTCATATTCCCCTCATCTGCCACAAAAACGATGCCTTTATGCTAGAGAGCGATTGCTTTGGACTTGGCCTCACTCCTTGTGCTCCAGATATTGTCTTAGAGGGGGAAGAAAATGCTTTGGATTTTGAAGATTTTAAAGTGAAATTTCTTCTCTTTTCTGGACACACGCCAGGGTGCTGTATGATTGAGATCAATCATCATTTATTTAGTGGAGATTTTATTTTTTATCATTGTGTTGGTCGCAGTGATTTTGAGTATTCCAATCCTTTGGATATGAAAGAATCACTTAAGAGATTCAAAACTTTCTCTCCTAATCTCCCCATTCATCCAGGACATGGGAGAGATACGGAAGTTTATGAAGAACAACGCCATATTGATTTTTGGATTGAACGCACATTGTAGGGAGTCGCTATGCTGACACAAGAAGAAAAAATTCGTTATTCTCGCCATTTGATGTTAGAAGATGTCGGAGAAGAAGGACAAGAAAGAATCAAAAATGCTCGGATTTTGATCATAGGAGCAGGAGCACTTGCAACCCCAAATGCACTTTATCTTTCTGGTGCGGGAGTTGGAACTATTGGGATTATTGATGATGATGTGGTTGATGTAAGCAATCTTCATCGACAAGTGATATATCAAACAAGCGATATTGGAAAACCAAAAGTAGAATGTGCCAAAAACAGAATGCTTGCTATCAATCCCAATATTTGTGTCCAAACCCACAAAATGCGTTTTGATTTAAGCAATGCCAAAGTTCTCATCCAAGAATATGATTTGATTATTGATGCGACAGATAATTTTGTCTCCAAATTTCTTATCAATGATGTATGTGTTTTAGAAAACAAGCCCTTTATCCATGCAGGCATTATGCGCTATTGTGGTCAAATTATGGGGGTCATTCCACATCAGAGCGCCTGCCTTGCTTGCATTTTCCCCACTCCTCCTTCCAATATGAAACTTTACAAAAATGGGCTATTTGCCACAATTACAGGCATACTAGGATCAATTAGCGCAAGTGAAGTTTTAAAGTTTTTTACCCATATAGGAACTCCGCTTACTGATTCAATTTTAAGCATTGATCTTGCCTCGATGCAATTTTCAAAACTTCAAATTTCCAAAAACCCCAACTGCCCAATTTGCGGAAAAGACTCCAAGCGCGAGATTCGTCAAATTGCATGCAATTAACAATCCCTCAATGCCTTTATAGCCAACTCATTCAAGAAGCCAAGCATCACTTCCCCCAAGAGTGTTGTGGCTATCTCTTGGGATCTACCCAAGGACAAAATAACCTCCTTCAGTCCTATATTCCTATGCCCAATACTCACAAAACTCCACAAACTCACTTTGCCTTTGATCCTCTTGATCAACTGCAGGCTTTTGGAATCCTAAAACAAAAACGCTTACAAATCATTGGGGTTTTTCACTCTCACCCTAACTCCCCTCCTATCCCCTCACAAGAAGATTTGCGTTTTTCATTCTTTGTCACTCAGAGCTTTTTAATTATCTCTCTTAAAAATGGAATCACTTTTGCTTCTTATCGCATCAACGCCCATAAAGCAAAAAAAGAAAAGATTGAGATTTTATCTTGAGGTAAAATTAATCTTTAAACTCAATTTATTTTTAGAGAGAAACTATGGATTTATCGACGATTTTAGGGATGGTCTTGGCCGTTACAAGTATTTCAGTGGGAGATATTTTAGAGGGAGGAAACCCCCTGCATGTTATCCACCTCAGCTCGGTTCTTATTGTTATACCTACAGCCTTATTTTCAGCCATGACAGGAACAAATGCAAAATTCATCAAAGCTGGATACAAAGAACTCAAACTTGTTTTTGCTAGCTCTCCTGTTGATATCCCCGAAAAGATCAAATTGCTTGTTGAGTTTTCTACAATTGCTAGACGGGATGGTGTTTTGGCCCTAGAGTCAAGAGTGGCTCAACTTGATGATGACTTTATGCGCGAAGCTTTAAGTATGATCATTGATGGACGCGATGCTCACTCTGTAAAAGAAGATATGGAAATCCAGATTGAGCAAATTGAGGAATACTATCATGGCGCAGGACATTATTGGATTTTGGCAGGAGAGTCTTGTCCTGTATTTGGACTTGTAGGAGCCGTGTTTGGACTTATGCTAGCCCTTCAACTTCTAGACAATCCCGCCAAAATGGCTGCAGGGATCGCTGGAGCTTTTACAGCAACTGTTACAGGAATTATGGGGGCTTATGCTATTTTTGCCCCATGGGGGAATAAAATGATTGCCAAAAGTAAAGATATCGTCAAAGAAAAAACAATGATCTTAGAAGGCGTGATTGGCATTGCCAATGGGGACAATCCTCGCAATCTTGAAGCAAAACTCTTTGGATTCCTTGATCCAAGCCAACCAAAAATCTCACAATTCAACTAAGGATCATATATGGCAAAGAAAAAAAAGTGTCCAGAATGTCCAGCCGGAGAAAAGTGGGCAGTCCCGTATGCGGACTTCCTCTCGCTTCTTCTTGCACTTTTTATCGCCCTCTATGCCATCTCAGCTCAAAATACAGAAAAAACAAAAGCGCTCAAAGAAGAATTTATCAAGATTTTTGACTACGCACCCAAACCCGAACAGGCCCAACCTGTTATTCCCATCGCCCCCACTCCATCAGAAACACTTGATATGACAGATGGAAAACAAGAGGGGGGAGATTTGTCTGAAGAACGACCACAAGAATCTGTTGCTGAAATGATTCAAAAAGGAGGAGTTCTTGAGCAAATCGAAGAAGGAACGCTTCTTAAGCTTCCAACCAATATTTTCTTCCCCATCGATTCTCACGAACTTAAAGACAAAGATATGCAACTCTTCTTTCAAAGAATTGTACAAATCATTCAAAGGCTTCCCAAAGATGTCAGAATCGATGTTAGAGGATTTTCCAATAATCCAAATGTTGCACAAACTCCTTATAAAACAGATTATGAATTAGGAGCTAGTCGTGCATTATTTGTGATGAATGCTCTTATCAAAGATGGAATCTCTCCAAAGCGAATCTTTTTCTCCTCACAAGGAAAATATGGTAAAGCGCTTGAAGGAAAAGATGAGGAAGAAAAGATTCTTAAAGGTAATCGTGTCGAAATCTATTTCTTTGTCAGCGATCATCAACATCAAAAAACAAAAGAAATCCTCAACCAATTTCTCCAATCCCAAAAACAATCCCAAAAATAAAAGAGGTGAGGATTTTATCCCCTAATCCTCTTTCTTAAATCTTGCAAAATACAAGACAAAATATCATCATCATCTTTACTTGGTGCTTTTATCATCTCCTTTTCTCCACTTTGAAAAGTCAAAGAAATGTTTTGACCATAGTTAGAAATAGCTTTGATCTTGCACGCCCCGCCCAAAACCTTGATAAGAATCAAATCTAAAAATTGCTTGGTAAATACATCAATTTTTCCAAATCGATCTTCAATTTCTGCTTGAATACTAAAGACAGATTCTACATCTTTACACAAAGCCAACCGTCTATAAAGCTCAAGCCTCAAGCGATCAGCAGGAATAAGTTCAGGATTGAGATATGCGCTCACATTGAGTTTGAGATCCACACTTTCTTGAGTGAGTTTAGATTGACCGCTTAGAGATTGAATGCAATCTTCAAGCATACGCAAATAAAGACTGTATCCAATATTTTTAATATGGCCACTTTGCGCTTCTCCAAGCAAGTTCCCCCCTCCCCTAATTTCCAAATCATGATAAGCCAAACTAGCGCCACTGCCAAGATAGGAGTTTTTCTCCAATGCATTAAGGCGCTTGAGTGCTTCTTCTGTCAACTTCTCTTTATCCTCAATTAAGAAATAGCAAAACCCCTCCTTGTCTCCTCGCCCCACGCGACCCCTTAGTTGATGCAAATCAGCAATCCCAAAACGATCTGCCCCCTCTACAATCATCGTATTGGCATTGCTTAAATGAATCCCTGATTCCACAATCGAAGTGCAAAGCAAAAGATCATATTTTTGCTCAGAAAACTCCTGCATCAATTTCTCACTTTGCACACTTGGAATCTGTGAGTGCAAAACAGCAATCCTTAAGTGGGGCAAAAGCTCCAACAAATCCTCTTTTCTTGTCTGAATGCTTGAAATATGATTATGGATAAAAAAGACTTGGCCACCTCTTCTTAACTCGCGACTAATCACTTCTTTGACAAGTCCATCTTGATAGGCTTTGACAAAAGTTCTAACACCCTCTCTTTCTTTGGGGGGCGTGAGGAGCGAGCTCATACCCTTGATTTGCGATAAAGCCATATTGAGCGTTCTTGGAATTGGCGTAGCAGACATACACAAAAGATGAACATTCTGACTGAGCTCTTTAATTTTTTCTTTTTGTTTAACACCAAATTTATGCTCCTCATCCACAACAACAAGCCCAAGATTCTTAAAATTTGCCCCCAAAATACTATGTGTTCCCACAACAATATCCACATTGCCTTGAGCAATATTTTGCAAAACCTCTGTTTTGTTTTTGATGCTTCCATCAAGACGAGCCAAACGCACTCCAAAACTCTCAAATCTCTTTTGCATACTTTTAAAGTGTTGCAAGCTCAAAAGAGTCGTAGGGGCAATCATCGCCCCCTGAAGCCCATTTTGACACACTGCAAAAAGAGCATTCATCGCCACTTCTGTTTTCCCAAATCCCACATCTCCAGAAAGCAAGCGATCCATCACCTTGCCACTGCTTAAGTCTGAAAAAATCTCCTTAATACTCTTTTCTTGATCGGCAGTCAGAGTAAAGGGGCATTGCTTCTGAAACAAAACAATTTCTTCCAAATCACACCGAATCTGATGCCCCTCAATCAAATCTCTTTTGGCTGCCAAAGCAATAATCCCTGAGGCAAGCTCCATAAGCTTTGTTCTAACTTTTTCTTTGAGCTTTGCAAAGCTCCCCTTACCTAGACGATCAAGGAGGGGGATTCCACTAGAATTGGCAATATAGCGATCAATAAGATGCAAATTTTCAACAGGCAGAAGCAAACGATCTTCTCCTTGATAATCAATGCGGATAAAGTCTCTCACACTTCCCAAAATCTCTGTTTGGGCAATCCCTTTGAAGATTCCAACACCATATTCGCTATGCACAACATACTCACCCACATTGAGCTCATCTAGGAGAATTTTAGGCTTTTTCTTTTTTTTAGAGACTGAAGGCTTATTCAAAGACAGAATCAACTCTTGAGGCGTGATCAGATTGACAACACACGGAGATTGCCGACAAATCACTCCACTTAGATCATATTGATAAGCAAGATGCTCAAATACACTCTGCTGGCTAGCTAGGAGGGTAATTGCTCTATTGGGATGCGCTTCAAGAATAGCCCCCAAATTTTTCACATCAAAAGCAATATCGCTATATCCCTCAAATTCGGGCAGGATCTTTAGGGTTTCAAATATCTCTTGCGTGAAATCTGCCTTCTCTCCAAATAAAAAGAATTCACGCGCTTCTTGCTCTGCCCCTTGAGTTATTTGCGTCTTATAAGCTTGAGGCAACAAAACTTTCTCAGACAAAAACCAAAATCCAAGACTTTGGATATCTGCACTCAATACATTGCTTGAGTGTTTGGCAATCATATTTTCCAATGCCTCTCTCTCTTCTTGACTCAAAGCAAATAAAGCAGGGACAAGAAGAATCTTTTGCAACTCATCTCCAACACAGATTTGCGTCTCAAAATCAAAGTGCCTGATGTCTTCAATCAAAGAATCAAAAAAAGAAATCCTCAAAGGCTTTTCTTGACTGGGTATAAAAATATCAATAATATCTCCCCTAAAGCTCACCTCCCCCTCAAGCTCAACAAGCTCAACTGGCTCATATCCATAATCTAAAATTGTCTGTTTTAGATACTTGAACGAATACTCTTTGTTTTTTTGAAGTTCAATCCCCTCAAGATGCCTAGATGAAGGAAGAGAAAAGAGGGTGCTTACAAATGGGGAGATGAGAATTTTTTTGCCCTCATATTGATAAAAATCTCTCAGTCCTCCACATAAACGATGAAATTCAGACATAAAAGATCGCAAATCATCTCTATGCATTGCTCTAAACTCAGGAAGCAAAAAAGGCTTTAATTGCGTTTGCTCATAGATAAATTCAAGCACTTCAAATGCACACATTGCCTCGCGAGAATCTTGACACAAGAGAAGTTCGCAATCTAGCTTTTTCTCTAAAGCAAGTTTATATAAAGCACTAGCAACCATTAAGAATCCAAACTTTCCCCATCTTCAACTACACTTTCGCCTGTCAAGATTCCCTTGCGTTCAATCACAAGCTCATGACTGCTCACCTTGCCATCAATTTTCCCATAAGGCATAATTTCAACGATTTTGGATTTGACATTACCCGTCATTTTCCCGCTTACAACTAACTTTTCAGCAAAAATCTCTCCCTTAACAGATCCATTTTTCCCGATATTGACCGTAGAATCTGAATGTATCACACCATCAAAATCCCCATCAATATGCAAATGACACTGAATGTGTATCTCACCCCTTATTTGAGTTCCACTTGCAATGATGGTTGCGCCATTTGCTCCATCATTGTTCTTGTCGTTATTAACAAAGACTGCCATGGTATTTTTTTCTCCTTTTCAAAAATTGAATCAAAATCCCTTATATTCCATTGAATAAAGTTTTTTGGATCGATATAGGCTCCCAAGAAGCGTATTTCATAGTGCAAATGTGCCCCTGTACTATTCCCCGAATTGCCACTATATGCGATCATTTGCCCCTTTTTAACAAAATCTCCCCTCTTCACAATGAGCTGATCAAGATGGGCATAATAAGTTTTAAAGCCAAAAGAGTGATCAATCTTGATCATATGCCCATATCCACCATTAAAACCCTTATAGGCAAATTCTACCACACCATCAGCAGTTGCATAAACTGGGGTTCCAACTTCTGCACTAAAATCAATGCCTGAGTGCAAGTGCCTGCTTTTTAAAATAGGATGTATCCGATATCCAAACACATCTGAAATCCGACGATAATAATCGATAGGATAACCATTGGGGATAAATTTCATAAAAAAAATCTTTTGTGCTCCTGCCAAAGAGGCTTTATCTAGCCTTTCTTGCAAACCATTCTCTGCATTTTTATTATCCTCAGCATTAGAAGCAACCCCTATCATCCCCTCCAGATACTCTACCCTATCCCCCACAAGCTCAAATTCCTCAATGCGCTGATTCATTTTTTGATTGAGTGCAGCATTTTTCTTTGTAAGCTTTTCATATTCTTCGACTAACTCAAGATTGCTTTGAGCAATATTTTGAATCTCGCTTCTAAAAACTCCAATAGACACAAAAGCAAAGACAATAAGCATCAAAACCAACAGCACAAGATAAAGAGCAATGCGCTTAAAAAAGATATTGATATTTACAATATGACTGCCGGATATATCCGTGATCATCAAAACAAGACGACTTCTAAACACTGGCTCTTACCTATCTTGATAAGCTTGAAGGTCTCTTAAATCTTCCAAGGCCCAAAAGAGACGATTCCAATCAATACTTCCCTCTTTTTTGAAAATACTCTCAAAATGCTCGCTATCCCAATACGCAAATGCAAGTGCATCTTGAGGGCTTCCCAGAAATCGCACCTCATAACACAATCTTTCCCCTTGACTCATCCCACTCCTTCCAGAATAGCCAATCAATTGTCCCTTCTTGACAAAATCCCCCTTATTGACCAAAACCTCAGAGAGATGCCCATACAAAGAAGAAAAGCCATATGCATGCGTAATCTTGGCAAATTTGCCATATCCCTTGATGCTTGCCCTTTTTTGAACAAGCTCAACGATTCCATCAGCTGTGGCAAAAACGGGAGTCCCTGATGCCACAAGATAATCTATCCCCGAATTCACTCCATACTTTTTTTTGAGCGGATGAAGGCGTTCTTTGATGGGGGTGATCTTTTCAAACTTTTTGATCGGATGACCATTGGGAATGATTTGCAATAAAAAAAACTGATCCTTAGCATCCACCCCTGAGAGATTAATTTCTTGAGTAATGGGCACATCTTTATTTTTGGAATAATCAATAATTTCTTCCAAATCCTCTACTCTTTTCCCGACCTCAATGAGCTCTGAAGACTTTTGATTGATTTGCTTTTTGAGGGATTGGTTTTGCACAAACATTGCACGATAGCGATCGATGTTTTGCT
The DNA here is from genome assembly GCF_021300655.1 of Helicobacter kayseriensis. Taxonomy (NCBI): domain Bacteria; kingdom Pseudomonadati; phylum Campylobacterota; class Epsilonproteobacteria; order Campylobacterales; family Helicobacteraceae; genus Helicobacter; species Helicobacter kayseriensis. The sequence continues at coordinate 26,904 of NZ_JAJTNB010000002.1, read as the reverse complement.
CTTTGATCGCATCAATTTCTTTCACTTGCTCCATCAAAAATGTCATCAAAAAAAATCCACCCACAATCAAGACCACTAATGATAAGACTAAATAGAGGATTATTTTTTTTGCAAGACGATGAAGATTAAATTGTCTAGATCCTTTTTCATCAACAATACTGATAAGAATTTTATCTCTCAAGATACTGCCTCATCACTTCGCTCACAACACTAAAAGAACCAAACACAAGATAATCCTCCCAAGAATTAAAACCACAAAAATCGCTATAGGGTATTTTTAATCGCTCTAATTTATCTTGCAAGATCCTCTTTGGGATAATCCTCTCATGAAAAACAGAAATAATCTCAACGCGAGTTACGCAGTCTTTAAAAACACCCAGAATTGCATCAATATCTTTTTGCTTATAAGCATTATAAACAAGAACGACTTTTTTCCCTTGCAACTCATCTGCTATCGCCAAAGCCGAATCCAAATTATGTCCAACATCAAGCCAAATATTTTTCTTCACCCTTTGCATTCTTCCAATCAGATTTAATTCCTCTATTGCACAAATCTCAACACCCAAAAATTCCAACACCTTTTGCGCTAAGGCAAAGTTTTGGCTTAAGAACAAGGGAAAATTGGAAGCGATGGGATATTCTCTTAGCACTTCCAATCGCGTATGTTTTTTTTGAGCAATTTCTTGAGCTATGGGCAAAACTTGAGAATATTTTTGAATCCCAATAAATGCAATTTTTCCCATTGCATTAAGTTTTGTGCGCGCAATTTCCTCAATCCTATCACCCAAGAATTCCATATGATCTAATCCAATTTGAGTGAAAACAGAAATCTTCTCAGACAACACATTTGTGCTGTCAAACTCTCCGCCCAATCCTGCCTCAAGAATCAAAAAATCCCTATCTCTTGCAAGATAAAGCGCCATAAAAGTCGCATACTCAAAATAACTTGCCTCCTCCATATATGCCTTTTGAATTATCTCTTGGTGAGCCTTTTGCAACTTCTCCCACGCAAGATATCCATCATTGCAATAAAAACGCTCATTAAACTCAAACAAATGAGGAGATGTGAAATGCAAGATTTGATAGTGTTTTGCCAAACTTAGAGCGATATACCTTCCTGTGCTTCCCTTGCCATTTGTCCCAACAATATGGATCACTTTTGGCAAAAAATTTCCCAAAAAATCTCGTCTAAAACACTCATAGATTCTCAAAGCACGACTAGGATCAAAGGGCGCATATTCTGCACCCTTGGTTTCAAGAAATTTTTGAAGATTATTGTGCATTGGCTGCATTATTCCTCTGATGCAGAGTCCCTTGATAGAAAATGCGTGATACAAATTGATCAACGATGTTTTTTAGCGCAGTATCTATAGCATTCATCTGATTTTCTTCGATCATAATTGAGTTTAAGCTTTCATTGGAAGCATAATCGCTTGAGCTTTCAAGAACAACTTGATATCGCTCTCCATCTAAAACTTTATAGCTAAATGCAACCTTAACATTGGCTCTATAGTAATTGGCAAACCCCTGCGCATCCTGAGAAATCATTTCAAAATCAAGACCCGTAATTTCTGCCTCCAAAATACTCTCAGCCTTTTCCTTTGAAGCAAGCTCCAAGTGAAGTCGCGCCAAAACAACGCGGTTTAGACGATCCTTTAGATTCACTCCTGCTTGAGGAAAATCAGATCGATTTTTGATCTCGACATAAACACTCTTCCCAAAAGCTGTTTTTGCATAATAGGACAAAGGCTTATAACCACAACCAGCGAGCAAAAAAATGCAAACTAAAACAAAAATTCTCATTTCAAAACAAAATTAATTAACTTGTTTGGAACATAAATCTCTTTGCTGATATCACCTTCAATCCATCGAGCAGCCGCTTGTTTTGCAAGCTCTAAAATTGCCTCCTTTTCCATTCCTTTTGAAATTTCGATCTCAGCTCTTTTCTTTCCATTGATGCTCACAATCATTATTTGCATCTCTTCTTGAAGAGCCAAAGGATCAAAAGTGATTTTCTTAAGATTCTCTCCACAAAAATATAAAGCACTTAGTTCATGGCACACATGTGGAATCACAGGTTCCAAAATAGATAAAAGCACATAATATCCCTCAGTCCAAATCAAAGGATTCTTTTGCTCACCCAAGGCATTGAGCGCCTCCATACAAGAGCTAATTAAGGTATTAAAAGGATATCCAGCAATCACCTTATCAAAGATTTCTTCACTCTTTTTATATGCCTCATAAACCTTTTTGCGGGCATATTTTTCTTCTTTGCTCAAAGTTGATGCATCAATCACGGGCTGAACTTGAGTGGGAGAAATGAGCTTTGATTGATCCCACAAACGCCTAATGAAGCGATATGCCCCCCTCAAAGCATCATCATTCCACTCCAATTCTTTTGTCGGAGGAGCGGCAAAGAGAACAAATAACCTTGCACTATCTGCCCCATATGCCTCAATAATCGCATTAGGGTCAACAACATTTCCCTTGCTCTTGCTCATCTTGGCTCCATCTTTAAGAACCATACCTTGTGTAAGCAGATTCTCAAAAGGTTCAGAAATCTCAACATAGCCCAATGATTTTAAGACCTTTGTAAAAAACCTCGCATACAATAAATGCAAAATCGCATGCTCCACACCACCAATATATTCATCAACATTAAGCCAATACCGCAAAGACTCAGAATCAAGCGCTCTCTCTTGTCGCATATGTTTGGGAGTGCAATAACGCAAAAAATACCAGCTTGACTCCATAAAAGTATCCATCGTGTCTGTTTCACGCACAGCACTCTTCCCGCATTTTGGACATTGGCATTCTTTCCAAGTAGGGTGTTTTTGCAATGGATTTCCCTCTCCATCAATTTTTACATCATAAGGAAGAAGAACTGGGAGATTAGTCTCAGGCACGATTCCACATGATGAGCAATGCACTAAAGGAATTGGTGTCCCCCAATATCTTTGACGGGAAATTCCCCAGTCTCGAAGCTTGAAATTCACAACTTCTTTTCCCAACCCTTGAAATTCAAAATAAGCAATCACTGCCTTTTTGGCTTCTACTCCACATAAACCATCAAATTTCCCACTATTAATGAGCCTACCCTCATCGGTATAAGGCAGACAATCACACTCAATCACTTGCTTAAGCGGGATCTCATATAAAGAGGCAAATTCAAAATCTCTTTCATCATGAGCAGGCACACCCATCACAGCCCCACTTCCATAATCCCCAAGAACAAAATTTGCCACCCAAAGTGGGATTTTTTCTTGGCTCAAGGGGTGAATAACACTGATTCCCAAAGGAATACCCTCTTTTTTTGCCATTGCACGATGGCGTGCATTTGTATTTTGCATCGCCCTAATTCTTTCTTGAGATTCCAAAGGCAGAGAATCAAAGAGCGCCTTAATGATCTCATGCTCTGGAGCAATGGCACAATAGCTCACTCCAAAGATTGTATCAGGGCGCGTTGTAAATACCTTAAGAGATGAAATCTGAGTTTTTTCTCTTCCCTCTTCAGCAAGGTCAAAGCTAAATTCCAACCCACTAGACTTTCCAATCCAATTTCTTTGCATATGTATCACTTGAGCGGGCCATTTTCCCTCTAAAGTCGCCAAATCATCAAGCAAATCTTGTGCAAAATCTGTAATCTTGATGTAATACTGATACATCTCTTTTTGCACAACCTCTGTATCACATCTCCAGCATTTGCCATCAATCACCTGTTCGTTTGCAAGTACAGTTTGATCATTGGGACACCAATTAAGCATCGCTTTTTTGCGATAAATCAATCCAGCATTCCACATATCAATAAAGAACTTCTGCTCCCAATGCGTATAATCCTCATCACATGTTGCCAATTCATTTTCTTGCGCAAAGGAGAAGCCTAGCTTCATTAGTTGTTCTTTCATTGCAGAAATATTAGAATAAGTCCAATCTTTGGGATGGATTCCGTGTTTGATTGCTGCATTTTCTGCAGGCATTCCAAACGCATCCCATCCAATGGGGTGCAAAACATTAAAACCCTTTTTGCGATAATGCCTCGCCATCGCATCGCCAATACAATAATTTCTTACATGTCCCATATGGATTGATCCACTCGGATAGGGAAACATGCTTAAGATATATTTCTTAGGAAGATTTAAATCATCACTCCATTCAAAACTACCTTGATCTAGCCATTGCTTTTGCCACTTTTGCTCTATTTCTTTTGGATTATATTCTTGCATCTTCTATCCTAATAATCAGAATCTTTGCTTTTTGCACACTCAATCAACATAAGAGCGACAGAAAACACACTTGCAGCCAAAGCACCAATTGCAAGAGCATTGGTCATCTCAAGATCTCCAGCTAGCTGATAAAACAAAAAAGCAGGTATCAAATGCAAATCCACAACCAAAGAACTCGCAAGCATTTCAGAAGACAACATATTTTTGACACCGATTTTTAATGTTGTAGAGATGAAATTGACAGCAGCAGCAATAAAGAGCATCACTAAGCTTTCATTATAAACATAACCAATCACTGATGTCAAACTCATCAAACTAAAAAATATAAAAAATACTCGACCCCAATCCATTCTAACTCCTTTTAAACTCGTCCATTTTCATACATTTCACGCATTTTTTGTTTCTCTTTGGCACGCTTTTGTTTTTCAAGAAGCTTAGAACGATAATCTTGCAAACTAAAACCAAAGAGAATAATTAAGCGCGGAGCAAAAAAGAGTGAGCTATATGTGCCCACAACAACACCTACAAGCATAGGCAAGCTAAAACCAACAATAATCTCTCCACCAAAAACATAAAGTGTCGCAACCACAAACAACACAGTCAAAGAAGTCAAAAGCGTACGAGAAAGAGTGGAGGACAATCCATCATTGATCACAGATTTCAAGTCATTTGCCTTCCCGCCAATCACTTGCTCTCTAATGCGATCAAAAATAATAATCGTGTCATTAATGGAATATCCGATGATTGTAAGAAGAGCAGCGACTACCTCAAGATTGAAATCAACTTTAAATAGAATAATACACGCCGAAGAGATAAGAACATCATGAAAGAGTGCCAAAACAGCAGCAAGAGCAAATTTCCATTCATATCGAAAAGACACATAGGCCAAAATAGCAAGCATTGCCAAACTTAAAGCCAAGATGCCCTTCTCTTTGAGCTCTTTTCCAACTTTTGGACCCACCGAATCAACGCGACGAATCTCAAATGTCCCGCTCTGCTCTAAAAGTTTGCTGATCTGTGCATCCACGTCGGATGTCTTTAGATTTGGCGAAAAAGGTATTTTAATAAGAATTTCTTGCTTGGAGCCAAATTCACTAACCTGAGAACCCTTAAAGTTGGCATCCCTTTCAAGCAAAGATCTTATTTGCGCAAGAGGTGCATCATTGGTATATTGAATCTGAACCAGTGTCCCTCCAGAAAAATCTACCCCAAAACTAAACCCCTTAAATGCAATTAGACAAATGGATCCCACAATCAAGAGCAAAGAAATCGCAAAAGTAAAATAACTGTATTTAACAAAATCTATAATTTTATTATTTTTAATGAGCTCCATACTTTACCCCAAACCAAAAAGATAGATTTTTGCTTTTGGCGATTTTTTTCTCCAAAGCGATATAGATTCCTTGTGTTCCAACAATTGCAGTCAAAACAGAAACAATGATTCCAATAGCCATCGTGATTGCAAAACCCTTAATGGCTCCAGAGCCATAAACATAAAGCAAGAGAGCTGCAAGAATTGTTGTGAGATTAGAATCAAAAATTGCCCTTGAGGCATTAGCATACCCCTCTTTAATAGCCTGAACGATATTCTTCCCTTCTCGCAAAGCCTCTCTTAGACGCTCATTGATAATAATATTGGCATCAACAGCCATTCCAACAGTCAAAACAATCCCAGCCATCCCCGGAAGAGTAAGAGTGGCACCAAGACTGGCCATAATAGCAACAATCAAAACAATATTAATCACCAATGCCGACACAGCAATGACACCCGCCATTGCATAATAAGCAATCATAAAAATAAGCACCAAAACAAAGCCACTAAAAAGTGCGATCATAGAAGCCTTAATGCTATCAGCTCCTAGACTTGGTCCTACACTTCGCTTTTCTATAACCTGAACTGGAGCAGAAAGAGCACCACTTCGCAAGGCAATCGCAAGATCGCTTGCTTCTTGTGGGGTGAAATTTCCGCTAATTTGCCCACTTCCTCCACCGATTCTTTCTCTAATCACAGGAGCAGAATACACCTTTCCATCCAAAACGATTGCCATTCTTTTTCCCACATTGTTTCCAGAAAAATCTCCAAAAAGTTGCGCTCCTCTAGAATCAAGAGTAAAGGAAACAACAGGTTGTGAGTTTTGATCATAAGCTACTCTTGCGTCTGTAATCATTTCCCCATCAATAATAGGCACCGCCTTAAGCAAAATCTTTCCACCTCCCTCAACAAATGGCAAAATCACATCTCCGTATTTTTTTGCCTCAGCTTCACTCATTGCCTCAACACGCATATTGCGATTTTCATCAACAGCCATCATCTGCAAATGTGCAGATTTTGAAATTAAATCAATTGCTCTCTTTTCTTCCTCTTGATTTTTGATACCTGGCAATTGAACTAAAATATTTTCTTGCCCTTGGCGCGTGACACTTGGCTCAGCCAAACCAAACAAATCAAGTCGATTGCGTATTGTTCCAATCGCTTGATCAATAGCACTTTTCTTGATGTTTTCTATTTCTGTTTGAGAAAATAAAACTTGATAATCCCCATTCTGCTCAAAAGAAAACTCAAGGCCACCAAGCTTGCTTAAAATATCATCCATTTTTTGCTTTTCATCAAGATCCAAAAGCTCAAAATGCAAGATATTATCTTTAACTTCAAGTTTGCCAATCAAAATTTTTGCCTGCTTTGCCTCAAAGCCAATTGCTGTTGCCAAAGAATCATATTTGGATTGCACAGCCTTTTGGGTATCCACATCCAAAAGCATTGTAAGTCCCCCCTGCAAATCAAGCCCAAGATTAATCCTTGGGCCAGAAATGGGGAAAGATGAAGGAAGGCTCAATAAAAGCCCAAGAATTCCAGATAAAACAAAAACAATTAATCTAGAATTTAACATCACTATTGCTCAACTTTATAAGCAACATACTCTCTAGCAATCTGCATAATGCTTTCACCAGATCGCACTGTAAAAAACTTCTCCTCAACTTTAATAATCTCACAAAAAACTCCACCATATGAGACAACTTTATCGCCAGCTTTTAAAGACTCAAGCATTTCTTTATGCTTTTTTTGCTGATTTCTTTGTGGTCGAATAAACAAAAAATAAAAAATAGCAAAAATCGCCACAAAAGGGACAAGAGAAGTCAAGATTCCTGTTACGCTGTTTTGCTCCATAACTTTTTCCTTATCGTTAAATTAAGCTCGCGATTCTAGCACATTAGTTTTTTTCCCTAGAAACAAAAGGAAAAGACTTCCCAAGATTCCAGCAAGCACAGACGAAGACAAAATGGAAATCTTTGCAATCTCACCATAAATAGGCACATCAAATGCAAGATTGGAGACAAACATAGACATTGTAAAGCCAATTCCTGCAAGCATTCCAGCACCCAAAATTGCCCCCCAAGAAAGACCATTTGGACGCGAAGCTATTCCCAATTTTTCACACAAAAGCGTAAAAAGAAGAATTCCTAGAGGCTTCCCAACAACCAGCCCAAGCGCAATCCCATACACAATATGCAAGCTTGACAGATCTATACCGCCCTCAAGTTTTACGCCTGCATTAGCAAAAGCAAATAAAGGCATAATGAAAAATTTAGACCAACTATGCAACGCATGCTCAATCCTCAAAAGTGGATTTTGCACACTTTTAATTTCTTGCTGAATCTTATGTAAGCTATGTATTTGTCGCATATCAAGCAAAAGATTGGGGGTTTGGGCTGAAGCAAAATATCCGCCCTCATCTCTAAGGACTTCCAAAAACTTTTCACGCGAAGTTTTTGAAGAAACAGGAATACAAAATGCCAATATAACAGCAGAAATCGTCGCATGAATCCCACTCTCATGCACGCACAACCAAAGCAAAACTCCAAGCAAAAGATAAGGAACAAGAGAGCGGATTCCTACCCGATTAAGCACAATAAGGATAGCCACAATACATGCAGATATTCCAAGCCACATCATAGAAACACCGCTACTATAAAAAACAGCAATCACAATAATTGCGCCCAAATCATCCACAACAGCAAGCGTCACCAAAAACAACTTTAGTGCCGGCGGAACACGATTTCCAAGCAACAAAACAACGCCTAAAGCAAAGGCGATATCTGTCGCCATAGGGATTCCAAACCCATGACTTGCAGATGTTCCGAGATTGAAAAACAAATAGATCCCAGCAGGCACAATCATCCCGCCAATTGCAGCAATTGCAGGAAATGCAGCCTTTTTAAAACCTGCCAATCCCCCAAACAGAAATTCTCTTTTGATCTCTAATCCCACCATCAAAAAAAACAGCGACATAAGCACATCATTGATCCACAAATGCAAGCTAAATCCAACAAAAGTCTCTCCAAACAAAAAACCAACTTTTTGATTCCAAAGGGAAAAATACGCTTCACTCCATGAGCTATTAGCTACAACCATTGCCAAAAGTGCACAAATAAATAGAAATATCCCCCCAAAACTCTCTTGATGAATTAGACGCTTAAACCCCTCTAAAATCTTCATAATCACTCCTTTTGCTAAACTCGCACAAGCTCACAATGTTTCAAATAAAGCAAGTAGCCCTCAACTTGAACATTCTGATATTGCATTTTGACAAACTCAATATATGCTTGAACTTGTTGCCTATACTCATCTTTTGCTTGCCCACTTTTATAGTCCAAAATAACAACTCTTTCAAGTCTTTTCTCCTCATCAAGGCACAAAAGCAAGCAGTCAATCCGATGAAACTTAAAATTTTGTATAAATGATACTTCACTTTTAATTTGAGTTAAACCAAAATTAAGCCTCAAAAGTGCTTTGATTGTCTCCAAAGAATCAAGAATTTCTTGAAGTTTGGCTTGAGAAATCCAAGCACCATAAGCATTTCTCAAATGACACATAATCTTCTCTTGACTGATTCCATACCCCAAAAACAGCTCCAATCCCCTATGAAATGCCTCCCCTCTCTTTGTAGCATGAAGATCAAAAATCTCGCTTTTTTCTTCTTTGTGTAAAAAGTTTTCTTGGCATCCAAAACTTTCTTGCACCACAAACTGCTCTATACGCCCAGATGATTTTTGCTTAGGAGCAACATTTAGCACCCCTCTTGTGCGATCAAACAAAACATCACTCTCTTGCACCAATCCAATACACTCAAATTCACTCTTCTCCCTTGCCTTAAGAACAGGAACGATGCTTAGGGATTTACAAGCCCTTGTCAATGCGACATAAAGGAGATTCTTCTTTTCTTGTTGCTTTTTTTGCTTCTCTTTCTCAACCTCTGCACAAAAGTTTATATCTATCTTTTCTCTTTTTGCATCAGCAACAAGAATTTTTCCATGTAATTGCTGATCATACTGCGCCCAAAAAAGTTCTCCTTTTTTGCTTGATCCACTCAAGCGATCCAAAACAATCACATGCTCAAATTCAAGCCCCTTTGAGGCATGAATTGTTAAAATCTTTAGCCCTTTTTGATCCTCCCCAGAATCCTTACAAGCTTTGACTTTTTCAAAAAAACTCTTAATCTCTTTGCTCTCACAAGCAATCCCCAATACCTGCTTAGCAACTTGCGAATTTAGCCCATAAAACCGAATCGCTTGATAAATATATCTCCCTAGACCCTGCCCCCTCCATGGCAAAATCTCCACATCCTCTCCCAACCTTTTGCCCAAAAGCTTTGCCAAACACAATCGATCCAACTCAGAATCACCCAAAGCACACTGCAATGCTTTGAGCAAAATCTGCGCATCTCTTTTTTCTGAAAGGGCGATGCTTTCTTTTGTCACGATAGATTTAAAGTATTTTTTAAGATAATCCCCCAGCTCCATTACATCAGAATTCTTAAAGGCCAAAATTGCAATATCCTCAAGCAATGCTCCATGCACCAAAAGATCATCAATCAGCTCTTTAACGCGCGCAAAAACCTTCCAAGAAGAATGCTCCTCTTGCATATCTTGCACTTCCAAAATTTGAACATATCCCCCATGATGATGGGGCTTTTGTGGAAAATAATCCTTGATTTGTGTCTGAAAGACCTCATTGACAAAATGCACAATCTCAGAATCGCTCCGATAATTGGTATCTAAATTTTCTGTGCGCATCTCCAAAGAGAGAGATTTGGCAATATCCAAAAGTTCGCCATATCCACCTCGAAATTGATAAATACTTTGCTTTTTATCTCCAACGGCAAAAAAGCTACGATTTCCAATGCGTCCAGTCCCAGAGAGAATTTCTTCAATAAGAGGAAGCAAAATCTTGTATTGCACGATATTAGTATCCTGAAATTCATCAAGCAAAATATGAGAGATGCGGGCATCAAGCCTGAAATAGAAAAATTCTTTTGATAAATGTCTCCCACAAAGCAAGTGGAAAACTTTCAGCATCACATCAGAAAAATTCAAAGCATTCTTTTGTCGCGAATAAGCATCCCTTGCCTCTTGATACAAATGACAAAATTCTCTTAAAAAATTAAGAAAAATCCTTTCCCTCGCAGTCAATACTCTAATCACAGCCTCTCGCAGTTTGCAAAAAATCTCAGAATCTAATTTGAGCTTTTTAAAATACTGATACTCTTCTCCACGCACAATCCATGTTTCCCCCTTATTAAGCAACTCTAAAAAAGTCTCAAATGCAACAGCCCTACGTGCAGATTCTGAACTTGCAGGATTGGACTTCACAAGCTCCTGAACCAATCTTGCATAGGACAGAGCTTCTTTCTCAAGAGCTTCTAAATCATCTTTATTTTCTTCGATTTCCCCAAGCACATCAACCATTTTCTCCCTAGCAAGATCAACTCTCTCTAAAAGATCATCCAATCTCTTATTGTCCTGAAGACAAATAGAGAGAAACCTATCCTTCTGCCTCGCACTCAAGGATGATAGAAATCTCTCCTTGATCCATTCTTCATCAAGGTCTTTGATTTCAAATTGATGTGGGACACCAACATACCAACAAAACTTTTTTAAAATCGAATTAAAAAAAGCATCAAGGGTTAGAATCTTTGGCTCTTGTGTCCAATAATTTTTCAAAAGCATTGGAGCAAGAGTCAAAACGCTTTTCTTATTCCAACCATATTCTTTCTCCAATGCCCCAAGCAATTCATCTTGTTTGGGAGTATGATCTCCTCCCAATATCATCAGAAAATCTCCAATCCTCTGACGCATCTCCTCTGCGGCCTTATTAGTAAATGTCAGAGCAAGAATCTCTCCTATTTTTGCCCCCTCAAGCAACAAATACACATAGCGTAAAGCCAGAGAAAATGTCTTTCCGCTCCCTGCTGAGGCCTCCAAAACCAAAAATTGCTTACACTCTGAGCGTTTCATCAAAAGCGATATTCCACTCCGACATTTCCTGCAAGCTTTTTTGCTTTCTGAGATGTCCCAAACTCCGAACCCACGCTGAAATTAACCAAGGCTCGATCAAAAAGTCTGACTTCGCCACCAAGACTCAGTGCAAGACTTAAATTCTTTGAATCTAAATTCTCAGAACCCCCCATCGCACGAAAGCCAGCAAAACTTATATCATTATTATTTTGACCTATCGCATATAGGTCTTGAGAGGCCTCTAATAATACCCACCAATATGAACTTTCTCCGGCTACAACTCTTGTCTCAAGACCCAAGCTTGTCGCCAATGTATGCTTGCTTGCTTCTCCAGCATATGTGACAAGATCTTGATAGAAAGGATTGGAAATCTCACCTTCAATTTGAGAACTCACAAGATAAGCATATTGAACAGATACTTTTGGCTTCAGAGCAATCCTCTCTTTCCACAACATAAAGGCATAGCCATAATCCACATTCACATTCGCACTCTTAGCATTGTAATGATAGCTCTGAGAAAGCTGATGGGTAATCACCTCATCACCCAAAATCTCTTCCTGCCTCCAGCCCATCATTCCATTTGCGCCAAAGTCTATTTCATTTCTTCCTACAAAAACACGCCCATAAAGCCCCACCCCAGAATTATGACTTTTCCCACTCATTAATCCGCCCTGATACATTCCATACCCATATGCGACATAACCCCCCAAGAGAAAATTATTTATATAGCTGTCATATCCAATATTTGCCCCATAAAGCGCGCCTTGTTCTAATTTGCTAGACCCAATAGAAGCCAAAGCCAGCCCCCAAGCATTGATTTGATTTTCAGATTCTTCAACACCTTGTTTGTTTTGAAAACTTAGTCGTGCAAGACGATTGCTTTTGGCTGTATTGATAGAAAATCTCAACAACTCAAGATCATTTGTTTTTCGCTGAATGGATTTAAGCTGATCATTTAAAGAAAGAATCCTTTTGCCAACTTCTAGCAAATATCCAGTATCCTGTCCCATAATGACATCATTGGCCCAAATCACACTATTTTTTGAAATCATCAATTTTTGGAAAAGCTCAATCATATCATCATCCAAAGCCCCAACTTTTGCGACAAGCTCTTCCCCCCCTCGTTGGTAAATCCAGTGTTCGATTCGGTTGGGGTCATAAGGATTGAGAGGAGCATCTGAAACCTCTACCTTAAAGCCAAGTGCATGATCACTCATAATCTTAGTAATCAACAACCCGTTATAGCTAAAACTATAAGTATTATCAAATCTCAATCCCCCACTCTCTTCATAAAACCCAACATAATCTAAGAGATTCTTCTCTCCAGAATAAGCAATTCCCCCATTTGACTTAAGCAAAAAATACTCTTCTCCTACCTCAACACCTTTGAGCTGATTGATATTATAAATTTTTAAAAGTGGGGAGCTTTTCTCTCGATCTTCCAAAGCAATTTTTGTCTTTCCCTCAACAACAATAGGAGTGCGATTTGTTTCGCTTGAAAAAAATTCAATCGTTCCATTCAAATCAAAATTTCCACTTACAACAAGATCACTCTTTTGCAAACTAATCACACCCAGTCTTGGAAGCACTAGATTGCAAAAATTTGCCCTGCCTTGATTGCTCAGGCTCAATTCTCCCAAAGATACACTGCTTGCCTTTGTTGCATCTAGACTTTTTCCATCAAGCTCAATCCTTGCTTTTGTTGCATCTACACTTTGAGATTTAAGCTCTAGCTGAGCTATAGGCCTAATCAATCCCCCCAAAACCAAAGCCTCACCCTCTAGCATATAACTCCCCTTCACTTCTCCATTTTGATGATGCATATAACTTCCCCAAGTCAATTGTCCTGCCATAGCTTGCGTCTGAAAACTTGTATTGCTCATTGTGATTTCTTTAAGCTCTGTATGCACATTCTCAAGCTCTGTCAAATTAAGCTCTCCACCAGACATAGACACAGAATCAATGACGATTTGTCCCATTGCTTGTTTTGCATTTTGAGCATTTGCAAAAATCACCTGTCCATCACTTACAATACTATTTGCATAAAAATCAAAGGAATTTGCCCTAAATGTAACACTTCCCCCGCTTTCATCCTTGATTGCAACACCTCTTGCTCGTATCTCATCTTGAGCCACAAGAGAGAAATGAGAGTTTTGTGTCCCTGATTTTACAAACTCAAGTTTCCAATCTTGCAAAGTTGCTTGGGTTGATGAAACAAAACGCATACTCGCCCCACCCCCAGTCAAAAAACTATTCCCAGCCCCTAAAGTGCCAGTAAGATACACTTCTTTGGCACTAAAGTTGGCTGTGATATATCCTACAAGCCCACCATTGATTCCCTCTCCCCCAAACCAAACTTTACCCTCTCCTGATGCCTTAGAGGAATTTCCAAAAACAAGCATTCCATTTACATAGGCCTGAGAAAATGTTTTTGAAGACCAAGAATAAGTTCGCATATTTTGAAGATAAAAGGTCTGATTACTTGCATTGGTTTTGTTTTTAAGCCCATAAACATCACTATAGATATTTGCCCCATCGGCAACCACCCAGGACGCTAGAGATAAGTAGATCCATAAAACTCTGCTTTTTTTCACTTATCCTCTCCCTAAGAATAAATCCAAACTTTAGAATCATAGTCAAAATATCTTGTTTTCATACAAAATTCTATCCATACCCAATTCCCTGTTTAAAAAACTCTTATAATCTCTCCTAACAAAACTTGATGGTTATAAACTAAAGTTTTATTATAAAATACACTAAAACTTTGCAAACTCATTTGCAAACCATCATTTCAATCAAAAAAGGAATCTAGCGATGGCAAAAAGTCTCTATAGCACACTAGAAGTCAGCGAAAATGCAAGTGCAGAAGAAATCAAAAAGTCTTATCGCAAACTTGCACGCAAATATCATCCCGATATCAACAAAGAACCTGGAGCAGAAGAGAAGTTTAAAGAAATTACAGCAGCATATGAAATCCTCAGCGATCCACAGAAAAAAGCCCAATATGACCAATATGGTGATGGAATGTTTGGGGGGCAAAATTTCAGTGATTTTGCGCGAGGAACAGGGGGGGTAAATCTAGATGATATTCTTTCTCAAATTTTTGGGAATGGAGGAGGTTTTAGCTCAAGAAGTACAGGAGGGTTTGGGTTTGGTAATTTTGGTGGCTTTGGTGGAGGATTTGAGAGGGGATTTGGAGCACCCAATCTAGATCAACAAGACCAAATCACCATCCCCTTCATCACTGCCATTTTGGGAGGAAAATATCATTATGACAAGAATGGAAGCTTTGATATCAAAATCCCAGCAGGCATTCAAGATGGAGAAACAATTCGCCTCAAGGGAAAAGGATATACACAGGGCGGAAGAAGCGGGGATTTACTCCTAAAGGTTAATGTCGCCCCAAGCGATGAATACACAAGAGAGGGAAGCAACCTAACCAAAATACTTGACATACCTCTCAAGCTAGCACTCTTTGGAGGAAGTATCGAGGTTCAAACCCCTCACAAAGAAGTCACCCTCAAAATCCCTCAAGGCGTCAAAAACAATCAAAAATTCAGACTCAAAGAGCTTGGAGCAATCAATCGCAAAAGTGGAGCAAAAGGAGATCTTTATCTCAAGGCAAATATCCTCTTGCCCTCAGTTGATCACCTAAGCCAAGACCTAAAAACCCTACTGCAAAAGGAGCTTTAATGTATAGCTATGATGAACCTGTATATCTCATCAGTGTTGTTGCAAAAATTCTAGAAATCCATCCTCAAACCCTTAGACAATACGAAAAAGAAGGCCTAATCCAACCAGGACGAACAGATGGGAAAATGCGTCTTTATTCTCAACGCGATATTGACAAAATCAAGACTATTTTATGCCTTACACGCGATATGGGAGTAAATCTTGCAGGAGTAGATATCATCTTGCGTCTCAAAGAAAGACTAGATGAAATGGATGAGCTCGTTGAAGAGTTACGCACACAATCACCACGACCAAAGTCTGTCACACTCAAACAAAGCTCTTATGAAATTATTTTGAAAAAATGAAACATCTCTCCTCCCTTTTGCGCCCAAAAACCCTCCAAGACTTCATTGGGCAATCCCACATTATTGGGGAAAACTCTCCCCTCTTTCAAGCACTTCAGCACAACACTTTGCCCCACTGCATGTTTTATGGAGCCCCAGGAAGCGGGAAGACCACTCTTTCAAGAATCCTTGCTTCAAGTCTTGGATGTAGTTTTTATGAATTCAATGCCACGCATTTCAAACTCGATCAATTGCGCCAAATTCTCCAACCCCATTCGCTCTTAAAACCTATCATTTTCATTGATGAAATTCATCGCCTTAACAAAGGACAACAAGAAGCGCTTCTTCCGATTATGGAAGAAAATCAAGCATATCTCATCGGATCTTCTACACTCAATCCTTTTTATGCCCTCACAAATGCCATCCGATCAAGGGCTTTTTTATTTGAATTCCTCCCCCTTACCCCTCAAGATATGCAATCTATCCTCAACAAAGCTCTTGCATTGCTTGGAATCTCCATAGAAGAAGAAATCAAAAATTTTTTGATTCAATCAAGCAATGGGGATGCAAGAGCGATGCTCAACCTCCTAGATCTTGCATCTCTCTCTCAACCCATCACTTTAGATTCTCTTCAAATGCTTCGCCCCCATTGCCTCAATGAAGGGACAAGCGAGGATGACACACACTACAATCTAGCAAGCGCTCTAATTAAATCCATCAGAGGAAGCGATGTGGATGCAAGTATCTATTATCTTGCACGCCTCATTGAAGCTCAAGAAAGTGCGGAGTTTATCGCAAGACGCTTAGTTATCAGCGCAAGTGAAGACATCGGCAATGCCAACCCCAATGCCCTCAATCTTGCTACAAGCACTCTCACGGCAGTAAGCAAAATTGGCTACCCAGAAGCTAGAATCATCCTTGCTCAATGCGTGATTTATCTTGCCTCAAGCCCTAAAAGCAATACAGCCTACCAAGCTATCAATCAAGCTCTTGAGTTTGTACGCTCCCGCTCTAAGCAATCAATTCCCTCCAATATTTTGCCTCACTCAAAAGATTATCTCTATCCCCATGATTTTGGAGGATGGGTGGAACAAAGTTATCTCCCCACGCCTCTTCAATTCGTCCCAAAAACATCAAAAGGGTTTGAAAAAACACTCAATGAGTGGCTAGAAAAGATTAAATCACCAAACCAATAAATTGAAGCCCCAAGGGCATTAATGATTTTTTTCTACCACCTCAAAGACGACCTTAGCAATCTTCTCAACTGATGCCAGTTCGCATCGCTCATCAGTGGAGTGAGGATTATAAATATTTGGGCCAATCGAACAACACTCCAACCCTTTGAATTTTGCTCCAATGATTCCACACTCAAGCCCTGCATGGATTGCATAATATTTTGCGTGCGGATTGTATTTTTGCATCACACCAAGAACCTCTTCTGAAAAGGCACTTTTTTGAGGCTCCCAAGGCAGATAAAAGTTTTCATCATGCACATCACAACCACACATCAAGAAAAACTCTTTGCTTTCGTGACAAATCATCTCCAACTCTTTTGCATGATTAGATCGCGCAAAAAGCTCAAAAGTTGCCTTTCCCTCTTTGAGCTTGGCGATTGCCAAGTTAATGCTTGTTTGAACAATTTGCAAATCAAGATTGAAGCTTCGCACTCCATGAGAAAAAGATTGAATCATCTTCAAAAATTGCTCGCTTTGTGATGCCACTTGCACTCTTTGCTTACCCAAGCTTTTGAACAAAACATTTTCCACTTGCTGAGGAGATTGAGGAAAAATGACCCTAGCTTTGGCAAATTTGGGGATAGAATTGATTCTCTCTCCCCCCTCAAACTCAATGATCTTCCCCTGATTTTGTGCGATGAAAAATGCCAAGGTTTTGATTGCATTTGCGTGATTTTTAATGATATCAATTCCAGAGTGGCCCCCTCTATGATTGCAAACCTCCACCTCATACACCTCCCCCTCCTCATCAATCATCTCCCCACAACAACTTGCAAACAAATCCACCCCTCCAGCACAACCAATCGTGACCTCACAATCACTTTCATGATCCAGATTAAGCAATTTTTTGGATCGAATCACATGCTCAAGTCCATTTGCACCCAATAACCCCACTTCCTCATCATTTGTCCATAAGCATTCAAGGTTTTCAAACTTTTGCAACGCCTCCATCATAATCGCCACGCCGATTCCATTATCTGCCCCCAGACTAGAATCTTTGGCCCTAATATATCCTCCCTCTTCAAATATCTCAATCTTAGGAGCCCTTCCCATACACACCATATCATAGTGACTCTGAAGACACACTTTTGGTTCTCCCTTGATGGCATAAATATTTCCGACCCTATCAACCTCAACATGTGCTCCACACTGTCTTGCAAAGCTCACCAAAAAATCCCTTAGCTCTTGCGTTTGAAAACTACAATGAGGGATTTTTGCAATCTCTTGAAAATGATTCAAAACAACTTGCATTGACTCTCCTTTGATTTTTACCTTAGAAGCGCTTGGGCTTTTTGATCTTGTGAAACAATAATTCGCGATAAAACACCTCTAAAGCTCTTTTTTCTTTGCACCCTATACGATATTGAATCTTTTCTAAATATCGCACAATATCTTTCTTTGCAACTCCACTTTTTTGACTTGCTTTTTGCAAAATATATTGAGGGATTTTGACTTTAGCTTGAGCAAACTTAAGAATAATCTTCTCGGCCCTTTGTTTTTGTTTTGATACGCAAAACAACCCAAAAACAAAAGGCAACCCTTTTTTCTCTTTCCATCTTTGACCCAGATCAATTCCCTCCCCTCCGCTCATTTTATAAATCAATGCCCTATCTCCGATCAACACCTCCCCCTCAATTCCTAGCACTTGAATAAGCGCATTGGAAGAAGCAGACTGATAATCCTTTTTGTTGGGATTTGGAAGTGCAAGAACACTCCACACCTCACCATCTGCAATGATTCCGCATGGCAATGCGATTTTGCCTTGACCACAAGCCATGATCGAAGAAAGAAATCCACCATCTAAGCGTCCAAACAAAAAATCACGATTGAGTTTAGAGGGATAAGATTTTTTGTAAGCCATCACTGCTTTTGTTTGCAAACTAACGGGAAAAGCCTTCATAAAGACTTCAAAAGGCAAAAGGTTTAGATAGTCAATCTTCCCTATTCTCATATTTTAAAGAACCATGTTTACCGCTTCATCATTTCTAAGTGCGACAAAGATATGGTCACGCTCTTGCTCACTTTCAACCTCCACACTCACCACAACGCTCACAAATTTTCCATGACTTGAATGATGTCCCTCTTTGAGCTCATATTCTTTTTTGATAACTTGTGAGATCACATTCTCAATGGCTTCTTTATTTTTTCCAATCACGCGATATTCCCATTGTGTTGGATACATAATTTGTGGCTTTCCTTCTAAAACTTGCATAAAATCTCCTTTATTTCTGTCGTCATTGCAAGAGGCTTTCCTCTTTTTAGATCAATAAACCCAAGCTTAACTTCCATATCAAAGAGCCTCTCTCCATCCCGATGAATTTCTTGCAACAAAATCAACGTTGCTTTTTTTAACTCAAGAATCCGTGTTTTCACTTCAAGCAAATCTCCCAAAAAGGCGCTTTTATAAAAGTTTGCCTTCATAGATCTTACAACAAATCCTGCATCTTGCGCACAAGGCATCTCTCCTACAGAAAAAAACACCTCACTCCTTGCACGCTCACAGAACTTAATAAAATTGGCATGATAAACAATCCCTCCACAATCTGTGTCCTCATAATAAACCCGAATCTTCACTTTGCCTTCCTAGTCTAATTTTTCAAAAATCAATATGTTTTTTTATTTTTTTGCATTATATCTCTTTAATTTTTAGATACAATCCTGCCCTTTACACAAAAATACAAACTTAATATTCTTAATTTTATTTGGTGTAAAAAAATTTCAATATTTTTAGGAAAGGATAAAGATGAACAATTTTAGCAAAATAGGTTTTATCTTAGCAACCTTGGGAAGCTCGATTGGTCTTGGACATATTTGGAAATTTCCTTATATGGCAGGACAAAATGGAGGCGGAGCATTTGTGCTTTTTTACCTCTTTTTAGCAATCTCGCTTGGAGTTTCAATGCTTATTGCCGAAATGCTCATTGGAAACAAAGCAAAGACAAACCCTGTTGATAGCTTTGTCAAACTTGAGCCAAACCACAAAAGTACTTGGAAATTTATTGGAATTATGGCAATTGGTGGGCCAATTGTAATGACATTTTATGCAGTGGTGCTAGGCTGGGTGCTTTATTATCTTTTCATTGGAAGTTTTGATTTGCCACAAAACATTGATGAAGCTAAGTCATCATTTGAGACATTGGCTACTGGCTCTATACCTATCCAAATTGCTGGATTCTTGGCCTGTATGGTTCTGACTGGCTATATTGTCGCAAAAGGTGCAAAAGAGGGGATCGAAAAGCTCAATTTAATTTTGATGCCACTTCTCTTTATCATTTTTATTGGATTATTAATTTATGCAATGACTTTGGATTCTTTTTCTCAAGCATGGAGCTATATGTTTTCTTTTGATGTAGAAAAAATTACAGGAAGTGTTGTTTTGAGCGCATTAGGTCAAGTATTCTTCGCGCTTTCTTTGGGTCTTGGCACAATTCTTATTTATGGAGCTTATGCAAATGATGGAGAAAATCTCCTTTCAAGCTCAATTTGGGTTGTAGTTTCAGGGATTTTTATCTCTATTGTTGCGGGATTGATGATTTTTACATTTATTTTCCAATTTGATGGAAAAGCAAGTGGAGGTCCTGGATTGCTTTTTGTTTCATTACCTTTGGCCTTCTCACAAATGGGAGCATTTGGAAACATCATCTCATTCCTTTTCATGCTTTGTGTTGCATTTGCAGGAATCACCTCAACAGTCTCTATCGTTGAGCCAGCAATCTCTTATCTTAGAGATCGCTTCAATTTTTCTCAAGTCAAGGCGACATGGATTTGCTGTGGAGCAATCAGTATTGTAGGACTCTTTGTCATCCTCTCAATCACAAAAGACTATGGTGATTTATTTACATTTTTTGGTACGACACTCTTTGATTGGATGGACATCTTCACCTCCAAGTTCCTAATGCCTCTAGGTGGATTTTTGACATTGATTTTTGCAAGCTATGTTATCGGAAAAGAAAGATTGAGATCCTATACACAAGGTTTTCTATCTCCCACCTTATTTGAGATATGGTATATCATCATTGCCTACCTTGCACCTATTGTGATTGCAATCATTGCACTCGCTCCCCTGTTTATCTAAGATAAATCCCCTCTTCATCTTGTCCAACCTCTTGGGCAAGATGAACCAATGCTCTTTTGAATGCCTTTTTGCTCATTTGACAAACCCTAACAATTTCTTGTGGATGGCTATCTTTAGTTATTGGAATCTTTCCGTGATTTTGTCTCAAAACATCAAGCAATCTTTCTACCTCTCCCTTTTGGACTAGCTTTAGATCTATCTTTCCATCCTTACGCGTTTTTTTAACCTGCACACGATATGTCTTCCCCAACTCAAGATCTTCGAAGACCTCATTTACAAACAACATCCCCTGAAACTTTCCACAAACAACGCACTCAAATCCAAGAGGAGTTTTTCGGTAAGGCATCGCATCAAACTGCACAAAAGGTTTGCCATAGTATTTGCAAAATCTCAACTTCTGATTTGCAAGCAATCGCCCTTCTCTATCTTTGCCAATTTGAACAGCGATTTTGGAACCCTTGGCATATCGTTGAGGATTTTTGCAAGGCATCAAAATGTCTTTTGCAATTCCCAAATCCAAAAACACTCCATATTCTGAAAAATCCACCACTTCCAAAAAAACAATCTCGCCCAAGATTCCATAAGGCTCAAGCGTTGTAGCAATGATTCGATCTTGGCTGTCTGTATAAATAAACACTTCAACACTGTCCCCTATTTTTGCTCCACAAGGAACATATTTTTTGGGGAGCAAAATCTCTTCATCTCCCAAAATACAGCCAAAGGGAAGAATCTTGACAATCTCTAATTTTATTTTTGTCCCAACCATTAAACAACCTCTCATAATATAAAATTGCAATTTTACTTTATCCGTAAGGAATGCTATGCAAGTCCAAGAAATCTATTCTCTTCTCAACGAGATCTCTCCATTCTCCCTACAAGAACAATGGGATAATAGCGGGATCAATCTAGGCAACCCCCTCCAAGAATTTGAAAACATCTATACAACACTAGAAGTCGATATGCACCTAGCCCAACAAATCAAACCCAATTCTCTCATCATTGCCCATCATCCCCTTATTTTTTCACCCCTCAAAAATCTCAACACACAATCTTATCCAAGCAATATTGCCTCCATTCTTTTAGCCAAAAATTGCTCTCTTATTGCGATGCATACAAATTTTGATCGCACACATCTCAATCACTATTTTGCCTCTCAGATACTGGGCTTTCAAAACCTTATTGAAAAAGATTATATTCTTTCAGCGCGCCTCTCTCCCCA
Organism: Helicobacter kayseriensis; assembly: GCF_021300655.1. Lineage (NCBI taxonomy): Bacteria > Pseudomonadati > Campylobacterota > Epsilonproteobacteria > Campylobacterales > Helicobacteraceae > Helicobacter > Helicobacter kayseriensis. The sequence goes on along the minus strand of NZ_JAJTNB010000002.1, from coordinate 4,843 downwards.
AAGCTTTGAAACACTTCTCACGCGATTAAAAATTGCTCTAAATGCATCCATTTTTAAGGCTCTCAAGGCATCAGAAAAGATTTCGCAAGTTTTTATTGTTTGTGGAAGTGGTATGAGTTTTCTCAAATATATTCCCCCGCACTCTCAAAGTTGTTTTATCACAGGAGATATCAAGCATCACGAAGCGATGGAAGCCCAAAGCCTAGGAATCTCTTTAATTGATGTAGGCCATTTTGAAAGTGAAGTCTTTTTCGCTCAAGTCATAGCCAAAATTTTGCAAAATTTTGGCTATGAAGCTATAATAAACGATTTGAAAAATCCATTAAAGTTTTATTAAATAAAGGAAAGCTGATGAACAAAAATTTGCAAGAGCTAATCAAGATTTCGCTCCTAGATAAAGAAATTGATCTAATGGATCCCAAAATCGCTCAAGTGCGAAAAGGTCTCACGGAGCGAGAAGAACAAAAAGCAAAAAAAGAACTGTTAATCACTGATCTCAATGAAGAAAAAAAAGAACACCTTACATTACTTGCAAAGTGCGAAGAAACACTCAAAAATGCAAGCACAAAGCTAAATGATATTGCAAGCAAAATGCAAGAAGTCAAAACAGAAAAGGAACTCAAAGCTCTCAATATCGAAGAGGAAATTGCAAAAGAACAAATCACTTTCCAAAATGCAGAAATCCAAAGAATCGAAAAGCTCATCCAATCTACAGAAGAAAAAATCCAATCTACTCAGCAAGAGATTCAGGATCTTGAAGATCAAATGAAAAAGATCGAATCAGAAATTGCATTAGAAATTGAAAATATTAGAAAAGAACAAACCGAAATTTCCAAAAAGAAATCTGCAATCGTTGAAAAACTAGATCAAAAAGTTGTCGTTTTCTACGAAAAAGTAAGAAAATGGGCCAAGAGCACAAGCGTTGTCCCTGTTTATAAACAAGCTTGCGGAGGGTGCTTTATCCGCCTCAATGATCGTGCATATTCTGAACTTCTCAAAGGAGATTCTGTTTCTACCTGCCCACACTGCGGAAGAATTCTCTTTGTAGAAGAAAGTTAATGTATTGAAATCACTGATTCGGTTTCCTATTTTTTATTTTTTACTGTGTTGCTTGGCATTTTGCCTTGCAATACCTCTCTTACTCTATCTTTCATTTAAAAATAAATACAAAGACTCTATTCCTGCTCGCTTCTTTTTAAGAAGAATTCGACTCCGTTTTTATCCCACCTACTGGTTTCATGCCTGCTCACTTGGAGAGAGCAAATCCTATGAACCTATCCTAGAGGCACTCCTTGATCAAGAGCATCAGGCACGCATTTTACTAACTTGCACAACTTCCACAGGATTTAAATATCTCTCCTCCCTCTCTCAAAAATATCCGCAAAATCTCCGCGTTGCCTATCTTCCTTTTGAGATTTTTCTCCCCCTTTGGCTCCCCTATCTCAAAAATCTTAAGACACTTGTTGTCACAGAAGCAGAGCTTTGGAAAATGCTTTTTTGGGTCGCAAAGGTATCTAATGCTTACACTTTACTTGTCAATGCACGCATTTCAGATTCTTCACTCAAAAGCTACTTGCTTTTGAGTTTTTTTTATCGCTCTCTTTTTTCTCTCATTGATCAGACCTTAGCTCAGCTTCCAATAGATCAAGAAAGACTTCAAATCCTTGGAGCCAAAAATATAGAAGTCTTTGGGAATCTAAAAATCTTCTCAACCCCTTCTATTTCCTTTCATTACTCCAAAAATACCCCCATCATCCTTGGAGCTTCCACGCACCAAGGGGAAGAAGAGCTTATCCTCAATTCTTTCATCTCCTCCAAAGCCAAAGCCAAGCTTCTAATCGCTCCACGCCACCCAGAACGCTTTAAGCAAGTCCAAGACACACTTCGTGGGATTTGCCAAAAGCATTCTCTATCCTTTTCAAATTTTAGAGAATCTTGGGGGGATGTTGTATTGGTTAATGCACTTGGAGAACTCAACAATCTCTATGCAATCGCAGATTGTGTCATTTTGGGAGGAAGCTTTGAAAAAATTGGAGGACACAATCCTATTGAACCAGCATTTTTCCAAGCCCCTATTTTAAGTGGAAAATATTTTTACAACCAAAAAGCCCTTTATGCGCTTGTGGAGAATATCCTTATCATCACCCCCCAAGAGCTTCCACAAACTCTTGCCTCCTTTGATACACTTCCAAAAACAAAAATCAAAAATCATCAACACAAGATGCAACATCTCATTGCAATCATCCAAAGGACAAATCAATGGAAAAAGCCTATAAACTCTTAGCTCTTCAAGAACACATCTCCCACAAAGAAGCCAAAAGCCTGATTGATAAAGGTCTTGTGAGTGTCAATGGCAAACGCTTAAATATTGCTAGAGGCAACCTTAGCCCAAAAACAATTTTTACAGTTGAAAAGATTCAAAAACCCCAAATCATCTTTCAAGATAGCAATATCTTAGCTCTAGATAAACCTCCCTTTGTCGAAAGTTATGATTTGTGCAAATTTTTTCCCGAATGGAATCTCCTGCATCGTCTCGATCGTGAAACAAGCGGAGTGATTTTGTTGATCAAAGAGGGGAGTGATTTTCACACCAAAGCCAAAATGGAATTCAGGGCCCAAAAGGTTTATAAAGAATATTTAGCCATCGTAAATGGAATCTTGAGTGAAGAAGTAGAGATCACAAAGCCCATTTTGACGATCAAAAAAGGATTTGCCAAAAGCAAAATCGCAAAAGACGGACTTCCTGCACATACCCTCATCACACCACTCCAAGTCAGCGGGAAAAAAACCCTAGTGCAAGCTATCATCAAAACAGGAAGAACACATCAAATCCGCGTTCATCTCTCAAGCATTTCTCACCCAATTTTTGGCGATGTGCTTTATGGCGGAAGCCCATCAAGTCGCCTTATGCTTCATGCTCATAAAATCGCGATCTTTGATTATGAATTCTCCTCACCCATGCCCAAAACTTTCCAAGGAATTATCCAATGAATATCTCAGGCACACTCTCTGAAGATACTCTTTTGTTTGAGTGTGAGGGAAAACTCAAAAGTCCCAAAGATTTGTTTCTGATCAAAAAAACCATTTTCTCTCTGATTGAACAAAACTCTAATCCCAAGAATCTCTCATTTCTCATTCATCTCTTTCCTATCAATCTTTCTTTTCTTGGCTTCTTGCTTACACTCAATAATGCTTATCGCTACGAAGTTCAAATCATCGTGACAAACTACTCTAATTATCGTATGCTTGAGGATCTCTACCTCCTCCAAAAATTTCATGTCATCTATAGGAAAAACTATGCTTAACCAATGGTATCTTTCTTTTGATCCTGTCGCATTTTCATTATTTGGTCTCAAAATCCACTGGTATGGAATCGCTTACATCATTGCTCTTCTTGGAGCTTTTGTGATTGCTTCTTATTTTAGAAAACAACAACGATTTTCTTCCATCTCTGAAAAAAATCTAGAGCGCTTTTTTCTCTATGCCGAGCTTGGTGTCATTTTAGGAGCAAGGATCGGCTATGTCCTCATCTACTCTCCATCAAGATGGGACTATCTTCTTGCTCCTTGGGAGATCTTCAATCCCTTTGACCAGCAAGGAAACTTTGTTGGAATCTCAGGGATGAGCTTTCATGGAGGGATCATCGGCTTCCTTTTGGGAAGCTATCTTTTTTGCAAACGCTACAAACAAAATCTTTGGCTTTATTTGGATCTTTTAGCATTAAGCATTCCTCTTGCCTATACTTTTGGGCGTATTGGAAACTTTCTCAACCACGAGCTCTATGGGAGAATCATTCCACAAGACAGCACCCTATGGCAACACTTTGGGATCTTTATCAATGGAGCTTTGCGCTATCCTAGCCAATTGATCGAGGGGTTTTTAGAGGGAATTGTCGTTTTCTTCATCGTTTGGATAGCTAAAAAGTTTGTGAAGTTTGATGGAGGACTTATTGCAATCTATGCTATCAGCTATGCCCTTATGCGCTTTATCGCTGAGTTTTATAGAGAACCTGATATTCAAATGGGGCTTTATGGAATCTTTAGTATGGGACAGATTCTCTCTATTCTTATGCTTTTTGGGGGGATTTGGATTTTGGCCAGCCAATTTGGCTCAAAAGAAAAAGCATAGCAAAACAGTGGCACAAAGATCTAATATCATAAAATCCAAGAGAGATCATTGGGCATCTCATCGGGCATAAATTTATCAGTGACAACACATATATAAATCCACACAAACAACTTTTATAAAAGATTGAAATTGCAGGGAACAATCACAAGAGCGATCTAGCTTTCAGATTTTGATCATATTTTTTGAGCTTCTTTTGGATATCTCCCTCAGACTTTGCTTTAGTCTCTTTTTTCAAAAATCTGAAAAGATCTTTGCTTGACAGAAGCTCTACATCATCTTATTTTAAGGATCAGATCACACTTTTAGAGAGATGACAAAATGATGTTTTTGCATGTCGCGATTTATTCCAAAAACTATTCAAAAATCTTTAAAGGCATCTTAGAAATAGACAAGACTACTTTGACTTTGATTCTTTAAAATACCCTCCAAATAATCATATGCACCCCATACCAAATAAACTCCAATCTCTCGATTTTATTTCATACGCATACTCTTTATCGCCCTACTCTTTATCAAACAAAAAATTCCGTCTTCTATCTTTCTTAGCCAAGATCCTTTTAAAAACCCATTATCTATCTCCTTGCTCTGCAACTAGAGATATCTTGTGGTATTTTTCTCCTTTTTACTGCGATTCCTCTCTCCCAGTGCCATCAAAGGAATTCTCATCTAAATATTTCGGCTATATCCAAAAAATCTCTTTAAAAGATCCGTCCTC